>JAHEBE010000394.1 GCA_024642365.1 Algoriphagus sp. | reverse complement strand
CCCATTTTGACTCCTCCTTCTACGTGAGTAAAGATTCCAGCAGGTAATCCTGATTTTTCCAATGCCTGGGAAATGCAATGCCCGACGAATTTTGAAGTGTCAGGATGTGCAGGATGACCTTTATAAATCACCGGACATCCAGCGGCCAAAGCCGAAATAGTATCTCCTCCAGCGGTAGAAAAAGCCAAAGGGAAATTACTAGCGCCAAAGACAACGACAGGACCCAATGGCGTAAGCATTCGACGGATATCTGCTTTTGGCAAAGGAGAACGATTGGGATCAGCGGGGTCTACAGTTGCTTCTACCCAACTTCCTTCCCGAACCAAATTGGCAAAAAGCTTGATTTGACCAGTGGTTCTACCTAATTCACCATTAATCCGACCTTCTGGAAGATTGGACTCTCGCACTGCCATCAACACGATCGCCCCTCTGTTTTCTTCCAGAATTTCAGCGATTTTTTCAAGGAAATCAGCTTTTTTGGCTCCTGAGATGTTTTTATATGATAGAAAAGCAGCTTGAGCAGCTTCAAAAATTTGGTCTAGGTTCATAGTTATAGATTGGGAAATTGGAAGATTAAAGATTGGAAAATTAATTTAGGACGTGCCGAGGGCTTGAATCGGTCTCCCTTCTTCGGTCTCTCGTCTTTTTACAATTTAGGCCTTTTCGCTATTCCTTCCGAAATGATTCGCTCTATTCTTTCTCGTTCTTCTCCAATTAAGGTCAATCTAGGTGCGCGAACATGCTCGCTTCCAATTCCGCAATGTGTCTCAGCGAGTTTGATGTATTGAACCAATTTTGGGTGAATATCCAATTCCAACAGTGGCAAGAACCAACGGTAAATCTTCCGTGCTTCTTCCATTTTTCCTTCCTGAACCAAGTTGAAAATGGTGACAGTTTCCTTTGGAAAAGCACAAACCAAACCTGCTACCCAGCCACAGGCACCCATTACTAATTCTTCCATCGCAAGCGTATCTACGCCGCAAAGCAATTTATAGCGGTCCCCAAATCGATTGATCATGCGGGTCACATTGGAGATATCTCGTGTCGATTCTTTGATCGCTTGGATATTTTCACATTCAGCCAATTCAGCAAACATGTCGATAGTGACCAATGTCTTGTAATCCACCGGATTGTTGTAGATCATCATGGGAAGTTTGGTGGAATTTGCAACAGTCTTGAAGTAAGTCACCACCTCACGGGCATCTGCCGCATAGCGCATTGGAGGAAGAATCATCAGTCCTGCAGCACCTAATTCCTCCGCTTTCTTCGCCCAAAATAAAGCATCTTGAGTTGCTCCTTCTGCAATGTTCAGAATGACCGGAACGCGGCCTTGGATATAATTTACAGTTTCTCGGGTAAGTGTAATTTTCTCATCCGTAGATAGCGCAGAGCTTTCGCCAAGGGTACCGCCAAGGATAATTCCATGAACTCCAGAAGCGAGTTGGAAATCTAGGTTTTTGAAAAATAAAGGCATGTCCAGACTTCCGTCTGCATGAAATTTGGTTGTTACCGCGGGAAATACACCGTTCCAGTTCATAGTATTTTTTATTTCAAAAGTACCTGCTTTCAGGTCAGGTTTCTTCCACAGGGTTAATATTAATCAATACTATATTGATATAAATAATTCTAAATTAGTATAATTGACACTAATTTGATACCAATATATCGATGTCTAAGGTCATTTCCTTTCAAATTCCAAAGTCTCAAAAGGAGTTTATCCGTTTTCAGAAAGATCAAGGAGCGCACTTTTATGACAAGCTGCACCAGCATCCTCAAGTACAGCTAACCTTGATTTTGGAAGGGAGAGGTCAGTTTTTAAGCGGAGATTATGTAGGTAGATTTCAGCCTGGGGATGTTTTTTTTCTGGGAGAAAATGTTCCCCATGTGTTTCGAAGCGACCCGGAATACTTCGAGTCGGATAGCAATTTGTCTGTAGCCGGGAATACGGTTTTTTTTGATTTTCAAGCCTTGGGGAAAGCTGTTCAGGAAGTGGAGGAACTTGTTTCGCTTCAAAAATTCCGGGACATGGCGGGGAGTTGTTTTCAGGTCAAAGGCCTAAATCTGACTGAATTGAGACAGATTCTAAGTGATTTTGATCGCTATCAAGGGCTGGAGCGATTCCTTTATGGGTTTAAATTTTTCACTCTCTTAGACAGTTCAGCTTGTGAGTTAGTGCCGCTCAATCAAAGTAGCCCGAATCTGAATGAGCGGGATGGGACTCGCATGAACCAAGTCATGCAGTTTTTGCTTGAAAACCGATTTCAACCCATTCAATTGGATCAGGCTGCTGAAAAAGCAAATCTAAGCAAAGAGGCTTTTTGCCGGTTTTTCAAATTACGAACCGGGAAAACATTCACGCAATATTTGCTTCAGCTTCGAATTGCAGAAGCTCAAAAACTACTTACAGAAACTGATTTGGGAATCGCTGAAATTGCATTTCGGGTTGGGTTTGAAAACCTATCCTATTTTAATCGAAGCTTTAAAAAGCTTGTCTCGAGAGCTCCCAGGACCTATCGCCAAGGCTAGAGAGCCTTAGTTTTTCTTTAAAACCAACATTTTGCTATCCATTACATTTCCAATGAAAAGGAAATCTCCCCATGGAAGGGCTACAGATGATCCGGAAATTTGATCCCCTGGATCAGTGAATATGGATTCGACTTTAGACTCCCCATGTGAAAACTGAATTCGAACAACTTCTGATGGTGCCGTCGGATTTTTACCTGCAGCATAAGACGCAAAGCGAAGCAAATTAGGATGTGCACCTATCCAAAGCTGCCCAG
>JAHEBE010000393.1 GCA_024642365.1 Algoriphagus sp. | reverse complement strand
TAATCCTTCAGGGATCGCGATTTGATACTTGCTGAACTCTTGATTTTCATTTGGAAATTCCATCTGACTACCCAACAAAACCGGGCTTGAAAAGACTGTTTGACTGGATCCTTTCCAAGAAATATAAACTTCAGCAGCACGGGTACCAGTCCCATTTTGGACGGATCTGGCCCAAAATTGAACCTTCGGTTCTTCAAATTCCCGCGTAGAAAGACTGACTGTAAGAATCCCATTAAAAGTAGAAATAGGTTGAACCGCCAAAGCTTTAGAACCATTTCGGCCTTGAGCACTTTGAAAAATCCGACTTGCAGTACTTCTGACCTCATTTCCTGTCCAACCCGGCAAGAATTCCTGAGGGGAGTTTACAATTTGGAAATTCTCTTCAAAACGCTGGATTTCAGTTTGTCGAAAAATAAGATGTCCATACTCAGGTATGAATAAAGGAAACTTCAAAAATAGGATCGCAAAAAAAATACACATGATTCCAAAAAGTCTAAAAGTTAGAATCAATTTAAGAAAAAAATACCTGATTCTTTAGTCATAATGGATTGAAAAAAATAAGGCCTTTAGAGAATATTTTCAATCATTCACCTGAAAATGAACACATAGTCCTTACTTTTACAGCTTCAATTTTAAAAACCTATTACGACCCTTTCAATGAAATTAGCAGTGGTAGGAGCTACCGGCTTGGTAGGATCCGAAATCCTTGAAGTGCTTGATGAGCACAATTTCCCTTTTGACGAACTTTTACTTGTCGCAAGTGAGCGATCAGTTGGTAAAAAGATTGCCTACAAAAGAAAAGATTATTCCGTGATTGGCTTGGCAGACGCAGTAGCACTGAAACCGGAGATCGCAATCTTCTCTGCTGGAGGAAGTACCTCTTTGGAGTGGGCACCAAAATTTGCTGAAGTAGGCACCTTGGTGATCGACAATTCCTCAGCATGGAGAATGGACCCAAGCAAGAAGCTAATCGTCCCGGAGATCAATGCAAAAGAGCTTTCAAAAGAAGATAAAATCATCGCAAACCCTAATTGCTCAACCATTCAAATGGTATTGGCTTTAGAACCTTTGCGAAAGCGATATGGCATCAAACGAATCGTGGTATCAACCTACCAGTCGGTAACTGGAACTGGAAAAGCAGCAGTAGATCAGATGATGGCAGAACGTGCAGGCACGACTCCTGAAATGGTATATCCTCACAAGATTGACATGAATGTTCTTCCCCATATTGATGTATTCCAACCGAATGGATACACGAAAGAGGAAATGAAAATGATCAAAGAGACCAAAAAGATCTTCTCTGATGACAGTATCAAGGTTACTGCTACCACCGTGCGTGTTCCTACAATGGGAGGTCACTCCGAAGCAGTGAATGTGGAATTCAAAGAGGACTTTGACTTAGATGAAGTTCGTAGCCTGTTGTCTTCTGCCCCTGGGGTGATCGTACAAGATGATCCTACAAATTTTATCTACCCGATGCCAATCACGGCGCATAAGAAAGATGAAGTTTTTGTAGGAAGACTTCGAAGAGATGAATCACAGGACAACACTTTAAATATGTGGATTGTCGCTGACAATCTCCGTAAGGGTGCCGCAACTAACGCAGTTCAAATCGCGGAATTTGCCTTGGAAAATAAGTTAGTATAAATGGAATTGAGCCAATATAATCGGGCTGACTTTCAAAAATTTGTGCAGGATAATCTTGAAGAGGATCCTGCACTTTTACTTTTTAGACATCAAGGGAAAACAGAATTTGACTTAAAAGCGGCAGTTCAACAAATCTCTGCGCGACAAAAAGCCAGAAAAAAACTTCCTTCATGGGCCTCCAACCTTGAATTAATCTTTCCATCGAGCATCTCTCTAGAACAAAGCAGTTCGGAGGAAACCGCTGCCTTCAAAGCTGAAAACAGATCTGGAAAGTTGATGATTGACCTCACCGGTGGGTTTGGCGTCGATAGTTATTTTTTGAGTAAAAATTTTCAAAAAGCAATCTATTGTGAGCTACAACAAGATCTAGCTGAACTTAGCGCTTTTAATCTGGAGAAACTTGCTCCAGGAAAATTCTTAGTAGAAAATGGAGATGGCCTCGATTTTTTAGCGAACACTTCCCATGATTTTGACCTAATCTACGCTGATCCCGCACGTCGGGGAGATTCAAATTTGAAATTGTATAAACTCGCGGACTGCCAGCCAAATGTCGTGGATGCGTGGGATTTGATGAAAGAAAAAAGTGAGGCAATTCTACTCAAACTTTCACCAATGTTGGATATCACCCAAGCTTTGGAAGAGCTCCCAGACATCAATAAGGTGCAGGTGGTTGCAGTGAAAAATGAGGTCAAAGAATTGCTACTTTCTTTTGATAAAAATATTGCAACGGATCAAGTCGAGATAGAAGCGATCGAACTGGGAAAAGAAATTCATCGGTTCAGTTTCACTAGTTTGGAGGAATCAGAAGCGAATTCCTCTTATGGTGAGGTGGAGCGATACTTGATTGAGCCTTTCTCAGCAATTTTAAAAGCTGGTGCATTCAAAGTTTTTGGGAGCAGATTTGGGTTAAAAAAATTAGAGGCTAATAGCCATTTATATACTAACTCTTCCTTTCCTGCTGCAATTCCAGGAAGAGTTTTCGAAGTATTAGAAGAAATTCAACCCAAAAAGAGCGAATTAAAAAAACGCTTTCCCTCCGGGAAAGTAAATGTGATCACTCGAAATTATGCTATTGGAGCGGATGCTTTCAAAAAGAAATTTGGGTTAAAAGACGGAGGGGATGATTTTTTGATCTGCAC
>JAHEBE010000087.1 GCA_024642365.1 Algoriphagus sp. | reverse complement strand
GTGCAGTGGCTGTATTTCCTTTCTGAGCAGAAGCCGAATTGTAATCCGCCCAAGCTTTCTTGTATTGAATCGCTTCGTTGAATCCATTTCGAATCACTGCTTCGACTCCCATTCTACTTCTTGGCTGGATATTATTTCCACGTCCATGAACCCGAGTAGGATTTTCTCCAAGAGCAAACTTGATGGTACGTGGGGCATCCTTCATAATGATGTCCTCTGGGTTTTTAGTACCCCATCGGTGCTTAAGCGTTGCATTCTGTCCACCAATCACATTTGCAGAACCATGCATGGCGTGAGAAATTGTTACACCTCCAGCCAAGGCTCTATAAATTCCGACTTCAGTGGGATTAACCACATCTTTCATTTGGACTTCCGCAGTTATAGGAGAAGTCGCTTCATTGACTACATCCAGTCCCACGTGGGAGTGTGCATCAATGATACCCGGCATTAAATATTTGCCCGATGCATCAATCGTCTGCACGCCTGAAGGAGCTGCTATATTTGATCCCACTTTTTTGATGATACCATCTTGAACCAATACATCTGTATTTTGAAGGGTACCTTTGGTCACCGTCAGTACGGTAGCATTTTTAATCAATACACTGCCTTTTTGAGTTTGGGCTGAGGCATATGAAACACTCAATCCCAACAGTGCAGCTAGAAAATAATTTATCTTTTTCATGTCTTTACAGATTAGCAGTTAAAGTTGGCTTAAGAGTAGCTTCAAATGGAAAAGACCCAAATTCTCCTATACTCATGGTTCCATCCATATCGTTTCCTTCTACAGTACTAGAGATTTGAACCACGATGGTCATTCCTTGAGCATTTACCTCAAAGGCAAAAGAAAGCGAACGGCCATCCAATTTGACATCTTTAATAGGTGCTGATGCTTTTCCAGATCCAGATGGATCATCATATGTAATCGAACCAGAATAATCTGTTCCTTCTTTTTTGATCACTACTACACCAGAACCACTACCTGCTGGGCTTTCGGTAGTATAATCCCAATTGCCATCAATTTTAACACCCGTGCCTTCTTTACCTGGCTCAGCTGCCTTTTTCTTGGCCTTGGTCTCATAATCGAAAATATAACCATCAGCAATAACATGCTTGATTTGGGTTTCTTCTTTGAAAAGGGTATCAGTAGTAAGCACCAAATTTGCCATTTTACCTTTCTCGATCGTTCCTACTTCTCTACTTAATCCCAGCATTGCTGCAGGATTCGTTGTCAATGCAGCCAATGCTGCAGTTTCTGAAAGCCCATTATCTATCATGGTTTTTAAAGACTTTGCAATATCTCCGGTCTTAACACCCACTGTAGTGAATGCAAATGGAATACCTGCAGCTTCCAATTTACCTGCTTGAGCGATTGCTTGATCGAAAGAGGCTTTTACGCGATCATATTGAGCTTTTACATCCTCTGAGGCATCTTCTTTTTGCGCCTTTATAGCCTTGTCATCAGGAGTTTCTGCTTTGATCAAAACTTTGGCACCTGAAGACTTTATATCAGCAATTACCCCTTCATACTCTTCTAGGTCGGTCAAAATCAAATTGAATCCCAATTCTTTTTGAAGTTTCAATGCTCTCCGGATTTCTAATTCGGAAGAAGCAGAAAACATCACTGGGGTAGTTTTAGAAACCACATCCTTCATTCCAGAATAGGTGTCTGTGTAAGATGGTCTTTTAACTCCACCCGTAACAGCATATTTATCAGCATTTGACTTAGTCAACTCTGTATTTTTATAGACTTCTCGAAACTTTGCCATCACTCCAGCAGCAGTCCCCGGATACATTCCTCGACTTCCTCTGAAACTTGCAGCCAAAGCTGTATTTTCTTTCAAAAGATTGGAGGATTGCTCATTTCCCAAGACCATAATTGCTGCTTTACCTGCGATCATTCCGCCATCTGGCACAATTTGAATAAGGGTAAAGCCACTTTTTCTAAGATCTTCTACTTTACTATCCATTGAAAATTGATCTACAGCAGATCTCCAGGGAGTAATACCGGCTATTTCATCAGGCGGATTGGAGGACACAAAATTGTCAGGTCTTTCAGGATCTTTAGGTTTAGTTATTCCTGCACTACTAGCGCCATCTATAAATCCAGGGTAAACAAACAATGAATCTCCTGCAATAAGTTTTGCCTCTTTAGGAATAGCAAGGCCTGAACCCATCCCCATGATCACCCCATCTTGGATTAAGATGGTTCCTTTTACCCCGGCTTTGCCAGGTCCTGCAAAAACAGTCGCATTTGTAATAGCATAGGAGCTGGTGATCCGTTTCTTCCCACTTGGATCGCTTTGAGCAAATCCGACAGAAGAAAAGATCCATCCACCAAACAGCATGCAAATAACAGATGCTTTTAGAAATGTTCTTTTCATAAGTAGTATTGATATTAATTTGAATTCATAAAAAATTTGGGCAAGTCTTAAGGTTATGCAACCCCAGCTGACCACCAAAATTCTTATTGGTTGATTGGTTTTTCTCAAGAGGCAAGCTAATAAATGCCTTTTCACTATCCATTGGGAATTATTTTTTCCTTCGTATTTTTTGATCAATGGCATCTTTTAGGCTACAAACCACACAGAGAGGGGTCCAAAAAGCTCAGATAAAATTTAGATTTTATTTGATTGGTAAGAAAATGCCAAAATTGTCTAGGAAGTACTTCTATTTTTAAAAAATTGGATTCAATTATGAAGAATATTTAACTCATAAAAGAGCGGGAATACGAAAGGCTAATTTCACTACAAGTCTGTCATTTAGCTATTTTATCAGGCTGGACGAACTCAATTGGAAAGACTTTGGATTCAAGGTCACTCTATTGTTTTTAACAACTTTAATGAAAGACTGATGCAAAGGCAATTCAAGAAAAAAATACAAAATTTTCTTAGCGGTTTATAAATTAAAAATGATAATGTTAGGTAGGATTAAGCTTTTTACGTCTTATAAATATGACTTCTTTGTGAAAACTAACTAAAAGATAGGCCAAAAAAAGATATCTTCAGGTGTTGAAAAAATAGATATGACCAAATCAGATTTGTGGGTGGAATTATACACCAATTTAAGTACCACTGGAGCTCTTACATTTAGTTCAAAGGCTTTAGTTGCTAAAATGCTATCCCATGCATCGATACCTAAAGCAAAAATAATCGTCGAATTAGGTGGGGGAGATGGTAGTATAACTCAGGGAATAGTAGACCAAATGGCGCCAGAAGCCAAACTCTATGTTTTTGAAATCAACAAGTCATTTTGTGAATCAATGGAAAAGCTTTTTCCACAAGAAAATGTGTTCATCATCAATGATTCAGCTGCTAATATCAATACCTATTTAAAAGGAGAAAAAGTAGATTATGTACTTTCTTCTCTTCCTTTCAGCTTACTTTCCATAGAAGTTAAAGATCAAATTTTAGAAGCTGCAAAAAGTGCTCTCAACCCAACAGGATCATTTATTCAGATATGCTATTCGTATTTGCTTAAAAATCTTTTCAAAAAGCATTTTGAGCAAGTAAAAACAAGTTTTACGCTTAAAAATCTACCCCCGGCATTTGTCATGGTGTGTAGTTAAAGAAAAGGATCACATGGAAGTACTTCGGACTGCTATTCTTCAAATGATCAAACAAAAGAAGGGACTCAGTTTTTACTCTCAGGAAGTTATCCAACAACTATTCCCGGAAGATTGGGAGATTTTTTTACCCGAATTAAAAGAAACCTTATTTCAATTAGAATCAGAAGGCCTTTTATGTTTAGAGTCCGAAGGAGATAAAGTGGTTCCTAAAAAATTAACAAAACGAACTAAAATTCCCTAAAGAGAATAAACAAAATCCGTTCTTTTAGTTTTAATAAAAAACGAAATTCGACATGGCATCAGAACTTAAACTTCCTTCAACTCCACTTTCTATACCAGAAGGACTAGAATTAATCACCTTAGGGGCGGGCTGCTTTTGGTGCACAGAAGCAGTTTTCCAGCGTATCAGAGGAGTTGAAAATGTTGTTTCTGGTTATTCTGGTGGCTTTGTTGTTCAACCCAGCTATCGTGAGATTTGTAATGCAACCACTGGACATGCTGAAGTAATCCAAGTCTATTTCGATCCAAAAAAAGTTAGCCTTTCGGAAATCTTAGAAATATTCTGGACGACCCATGATCCAACTACTTTAAATAGACAAGGAGCCGATGTAGGGCCGCAATATCGATCAGCTATATTTTTCCACAATCAATCTCAACAAGAACTCGCTGAGAAACTTAAAATGGAACTTAATGCCTCCAAGGTTTTTGATGCAGACATTGTAACTGAAATTACTCCTTTCGCTAATTTTTATCCTGCAGAAAACTATCATCAAGATTATTACAACCAAAATGGCGCACAGCCTTACTGTCAATTTGTAGTAAAACCAAAAGTTGATAAGCTTAAGAAATATTTTAGTGAACGATTAAAATAGGATTGCCTACTTTTGTTTTGCAAAACCCATTTGCAATGATGAAAAGAACTAGAGCACAAGAATCCAGAGCCGCAATCGAACGATTATACATCACGATGAGGCATTTATTCACCAGAGGAGTTTATAAGCCAAATGGCATATCCGGTGAGAGTTTAGTAGAAGCTTTGAGGGTGTTAAGTCCTGAGATCTACGGAACTATCACTGATCCAGAAAAAGTAGAACTAGATGGACTGCTTTATGTCATGGAGCGTCTCCCTAAAGGAATTGAGGAATGTCGCTATGTCAGACTCATTAGCCGAGAGGGTTATGAATCCTCAAAATTAAGTCCAATTGTTCCTGCCAAGCGAAAGCGAAACTGCTATAGATTGGATAGTCAGATCATGTATGTAGAAATGACTCGTGGTCGGTCAGACATCTACGATATCTTGACTCACTTGACTTTTTTGAATATTGAGTCCAATAAAATCTGCCAAAACAGCACCGATGCAAAGGGTAAAATAAATACCAATTGGAGAATGCTTGAGGAGATCGTTGCCAAAGAGCAAAATGGAGAGGAATTTAATAAAGAGGCTGCCAGTGCTTATTTGAGCCATTTAATTGGAAGGACCTTCGAAGAAACTTTATTGGCAGTAGACAAATTTGAAAAAAGCACTAACTCAAACAGCCTTTTTTCAATCATCTACCATTTAGGAAAATTAGCTTTTGAAGAAAGTACCAAAGGACTTGATCGAGAAATATCCTTTTCTGCAACTTTGAGAGAGCGGGTAGGGCATCACGTATATGGTGAACTTTGGGCCAAACGAATCAAACAAACTTTAGAAGAAAAAGGGCTTTTGAAAAGGCCTATACATATCATTTCTGCAAATCTACATTCGGTACTCAACACGATTTACGGCTTTCAACTTCTAGGTCTTAAAGACTACCAAGCACTTGAAGATGTGGTCATGGACATCAGTACCAAAGCAAAGGGAAATCATGGAAAATCGATTGAGGAGTTTGCGATGCAGCATGGATTCATCAACCTTCCTGACGAATCTGGGACAAATATTGGTGCACAACTCATCGATACCGCACTTTTGGAAAAAGAAGAGTTGATACCAGGGGTCTTTTTGCCAAAAGAAAAAAGTAAAAGACCGGTTTTTGTGGTGATGGATTATGCTTTTGGAGAGCAGGCTTATGAGTGCTTTGACGAATTATTGAAGCCTTATCAGCAAGATGGCAAGTCAAGTCCTCTTGATATTGTTTCTACTTCAATAATGGGAAAAGCAGGAATTCTCTATGGAGGAAAAGGTGATTTAATGATCCCAAATTCACACGTATTTGAAGGAACCGCAGACAATTACCCTTTCAAAAATGAACTTAAAAAATCTGATTTTGAAGGGTTTGGATTAGGTGTTTATTCTGGATCAATGGTAACTGTGCTAGGCACATCACTTCAAAACAAAGACATTCTCACTTATTTCATGGAATCTTCCTGGCATGCAGTAGGATTGGAAATGGAAGGAGCTCATTACCAAAAAGCAATCCAGTCAGCTTCAAAAATCAGAAGAAGTATCCGACCAAATGTAAAAGTGTTATACGCCTATTACGCTTCAGATAACCCACTTGAAACAGGAAGCACTTTAGCTTCCGGAGCTTTGGGAATGGAAGGAGTAAGGCCTACCTACCTGATTACCTATAAAATCTTGGAAAAGCTATTCGCTTAATTCAAACCATAAAAAATCAAAAGCCCTTTTAGCAATTTGCAAAAAGGGCTTTTTTGATTGTAATAGGTTCAAGCGCTTATTTTTTTATCAGATCCAAAGCACCTTTCACTTCAATTTCCTCGGCAATTTTTGCAAAGACAAGTGTTGGAATCTCAATTTTATAATCCACAAGTTTGACTTTAAATTCCACTTTCAATTTTAATGATTTCCCATCCGAATTGATTTGTCCAATCAAATCCATAGGGTTTTCCACTCCATGAATTTTCATCGTTCCGGAGGCTTTTACATTATAGGTTCCTGGTTTTGTAAAGTCTTCATTTCCTGCAATCTTACCTTTAAACGTTGCTGTGGGATACTTTTCGCTTTCCAAATAATTTTCATTGAAATGCTCTTGCATCAAGCCATTTGGAAAATTAAAGTCAGTAATTCTCATTTGAACAGCCACTTCGCGAGTATCGGAATTGATAATGCTTCCTACTTTTTTATTGACAGCACTAATATCCTCCACAGGTGTATATGAGTAAAAGGATATTTCTCCTGTTGAAGTAGCAAATAGTGTTTGTGCTTGTATATCCCAACTCAAAATTTGAATTGGGATTAACAATGCCAGTAACATTAATTTTTTCATTTGATTTTGTTTTTAGCAGACTTATCAAAGCTGAAAGTTCTTGCAATATTAAACCCATAAAAAACATCCTTGTTTTCCCAGGTACCAATTGTCTGTCCAATAAACTGCTTCTCAATCATGCCTTTGGAATTCGTGAAATGTAATTGAAAGACATGCCCTCCAGTTTCTATATCGACTCCAATGGATAGTGAATTATGAAAAGGATAGGGCACTCCGGTTTCACTTTCATACCTGGATTTGTTGGCGACATTGTAATAATACTCACCCGAAAGTGTAAATCTGTTCGATAGTTTATACCGACCTCCACCGCCTACAGCAAACATGGTATTATCCAAAGAAGCACTTTCCACTCTATTTTGGTGTAAAACAGTTGGCATCAATTGAAGGGAAAGCTTTTCATTGAACTTTCGCGCAATCAAAAGTTGGCCAGTGTATGAATAACGTTCTAGATTATTGAAGAACTTCATTTCGGCCCCAGTTTCCGTGATATAACCAGTTGTCATGGTATTGATAGCCCAACTTCCCATCCCAGTGACAGTCACAGGGATTCGATCCGATTGCCTAATCAACTTATATTTGGAATAGATATCGTAGGTCTTTTCCATGGAGCTTCTTCCAGCTCCAATTAACAAACGGTCAGTAAGTCCATATTCTAAACCAAGTCTGATTCTTGCCTCATCCAATCCAAAGAAATTATTGATAAAGCCGCTATTGATCGCTCCGAAGCGATGAGAAATCCAGAAATTGAGATGCTTTTTAGGGATCGTTTCTATGGTTTGCCCATTGATTAGCCGTGTGGCCTTGAATGTAGCAAAGGTATAAACTGGATCTTTCGACATGTCCTCTTCCAATAGCGCCATTAGATCATCCTGAGCCAATAATGGCTTTAGATTGGCAATTAGGAACACAAAGACAAAAGCTGAAATATATTTAATTCGCATCATTAAGAATTAAGAAAACACGCGTAATAGATTCCCATTCAAAGCAGTCATGTAAACGGTTAATCCATTTTTTCCATTATTATTTAATCCACGTCCATTTGTATCAAACTTGGCTCCGTGCTCTGTACAATAAAATTCCGCATTTTGATAAATCACTTTCAACTTGCCTTCATGTGAACAAACTTGAGTTACTGCAGCAAAAACAGTTGAAGATACTCGAGCAATTACAATTCGGTTCGCTACCACATATCTCCCAACAGTATTTAAGGAAGAATAGGCAGGAGTAGATAAATCTAACGTGAAATCTGTCGTGGGACCTCCACCTCCTGGATCATTTGGAGAAGGTTCGTTGATACAGCTGCTCAAAGCAGGAATTGCACAATAGACTGCTAGGAGTGAGGCACCTTTAAAGCCCAAGGATTTTAGAAAAGCATTTCTTGATAATTTCTCGTCCATTTGGTTATAATAATTTGGTTTAGCACAATATCGCAGGGTTCGTATTGCGATTTTCTTAATTGATTCTTAAGATTTGTTTAATTATAAAAAAGACGTCGAAAACAAAATATTGTTGTTCGAGAATGACAAAAATCAGTGAAAAACTACCTCGAATTAGAGATTAGAGTAGAATGAAGCAAATCGGTTGACCAGCCTTTTGGAGTCCGGACCGCTTTGGCACTTTTTAACCCGGTGGAACTCATTTGGATTTTTGTTTTCATCAAACGTGAGAGAAAACGTATCAAAGGTATTTTGAATTTATTGCTCTTTTGATGCTGAAGGGAGCTTCGAATTTTCCAGTTCTTTTTCTAAAAAGGAAGTGATTAATTTTCCTAAAGCTTCACTACCCTTCGTACTATAATGCACATCATCATTTCCCAGTCCTTCCTCTTGATGGATGGCTATAGAAGCTTCATAAATATCATTGACAGGAACTCGATGCTTAGCCATAACAGCTTTTGCTGCGGCATTGTATTTTTCGGGATCTTCGGTGAATCGGCCAATTTCTTCATTTGGAACATAAGTTGTCGTAACAAAAACCAATTTCGCATCAGTCAATTGTTTTATTCGAGTCACTAACTGATCCAAATTGGCAGCATATTCTTCAGGAGAAAAAGTCACTTTTCCGTTAACCTTATCACGATACCGGACATTTTTTTCATCAAATCTGACATAAGCTAAATCCCAAAGTCCCCAATTTAATTGGATCAAATCCCAATCGTCTGATCCGATCCACTCGTCTATTTTTTCCAATCCAGTTCCCGTATGCTGCGCATTGCCAGGATTATGGGTGACCAAGGCTTTTCCCTGAAAATATTTCCAAACAAAGGGAGTATATCCAATGGAAATGGAATCACCTATTATCAAGATTTTTTTCTGTTCCCAAACGAATGAGGAAATCCCTATTAAAATGATCCCAAGGAAAACAGGTAAACATCTTTTCATAAAATGACTTTTAGGACTTATTGCAACTTAGATTTAATAGGAGGTAGGCCATCTGAGACTATTCGTTTATAGCCTAAATTTTCATTGAATGAGGGGATTAAATTCTTTCAAATTTTTCAAAAATTGCTACTCTCTATGCAATGAACATTCACCTTTTACCAAGCAATTCCATAATCTTCGCCATAGTTACTTGATCCACCCCAGAAACTTCCATGCTTCCAATCAAACCAAATTGCATTTATGGGTCCGGAAGTTCTAGGCCAAAAATCCATCAAATAGCCTCTTTTCGATAGTTCTGCTCTGATCCAATTCGGAGTATCCTCTCGCAATGTCATCGCTCCTGGCTTAATTTCATGCGCCCCAAAAGAGCTTTGCATCTGGTATGAATTCATATTTGCCGCCTCCACTGCTTCTTGCACGTTCATATCAAACTCAACCACATTTAAGAAAAATTGAAGCAAGTTTTGATCTTGGGAATCTCCTCCTTGGACTGCAAAAGCCAAAAAGGGTTTCCCATCCTTCATGGCTAGACTTGGAGTCAAGGTAACACGTGGACGTTTTCCTGCCTCAGGTAAGTTATAAGGATTCAGTTTTTCATCTAATACAAAGCTTTGCATTCGCTGACTTAAACCAACCCCGGTATTTCCAGCAATTACAGCAGGAATCCATCCTCCACTTGGAGTAACAGAAACTACCCAACCTTCCGCATCAGCCGCCTCAATAGATGTTGTTCCACGTTGAAATTGCTCCAAAAAAGGATCATTTAAACCAGTGATTGGTTGACCTGGGTTATTCACGGCAATAGCCGATTTATTTTGGCTTAATAGATTCAAAAAGGGATTTGTCCCGCCCTGGTAAGGGTAGGGGTCACCAGGACCCATGTTTGGATCATTTTTTTCCTTGATTAGCTTGGCTCGATCTTTTGCATATTCCTTAGAAAGTAAACCCTTCATTGGACTCACTGGATCAAAAGCTGGATCTGAATAATAAAAGTCACGATCTGCAAAAGCCAAATTCATAGCTTGATAAATCGTGTGTAGGTAATTCGCAGAATTATATCCCATACTTTTCAAATCAAAGTTTTCCAAAATATTCAAAGACTGAAGCAAAGCCGGGCCTTGGGTCCATTCTTGAAGTTTATATACTTCGATTCCTTT
>JAHEBE010000086.1 GCA_024642365.1 Algoriphagus sp. | reverse complement strand
ACCATTGGTGCTGATCGAATTATTAAAATGATGGACGTCAAAGATGATCAAGTCGTTATTGAAGAAAAAGGTATTTATTCGATCGAAAATTTTCTAAGTGCCAGAAGGTTGATGTATTGGCAAGTTTATTTACACAAAACTACTGTGAGTGCTGAGAAGATGCTTATCAATCTCGTGAATCGTGCCAAGCACCTCCGCCAATCAGGCATGCATTTTTCAATTTCCGAAGAGTTCGATTTCTTTTTATCCCATCAAGTCCAACTTGACGATTTCAAATCAAATCCAGAATTTCTATCGAAATTTCTCGAGTTGGATGATTTGGATATTTGGGGGGCTATAAAACTTTGGAAAAGGCATCCTGATTATGTGTTGAGGAATATTTCACAAATGTTTTTGACGAGGAATTTATTCAAGATCAATCTAAGAACTGAGGCTTTTACTCCACATCAAGTCGAAAAATTAAAAGAAAAGACCAGAATAAAACTTCAAATCCCAGCTGAGGATATTGATTTTTTCTTTTCAAATGGAGTCGTGAGCAATTACGGATATGTAGCTGAGGATCGAATTAATATTTTGACAAAAAAAGGGAAAGTAATTGATGTCGCTCAAGCAGCAGACTTACCAAACATTAAAGTCATGAGTAAAATCGTAGAAAAACACTACATCTGTAAAGCTAAAAGCATAAATTTAACCAATAACTAATTTCAATAAAATGGATTTTTCGTTAGGTCAGATAGCAGCAATTCTTAATGGCAAAGTCGAAGGAGACGAATCGCAAAAAGTAAATCGATTAGATAAGATTCAAGAAGGTAAGCCTGGAGGAATATCATTTTTAGCAAATGAAAAATACACTTCCCACATCTATGACACGTCAGCCACTGCTGTCATAGTTTCGGAAACTTTTACTGCTTCAAAACCACTTAAAACCAACCTTATTCGGGTAAAAGATGCCTATACAGGCTTCACATTACTTTTGGAGGCCTATTCAAGCCTAATGAAAACAAGCATTGTTGGCGTAGAAGAACCTTCTTTCATACATGATTCATCCAATATCGGGAACCAATGTTACAGAGGAGCTTTCTCCTTCATTGGAAAAAACTGCACCATCGGCGATCATGTAAAAATTCACCCTCAGGCATTTATAGGAGATCGCGTGGAGCTTGGGGATCATACGATTATTCATGCCGGGGTTAAAATTTACTCCGATACTAAGATCGGTAAACACTGTGAAATTCACGCTGGAACCGTCATTGGTTCAGATGGATTTGGATTTGCACCGCAGGCAGACGGCACTTACAAAGGTATCCCTCAAATAGGAAATGTAATCTTGGAGGATCATGTTAGCATTGGGGCAAATTCCACTATTGATTGCGCAACAATGGGATCAACCATCATCCGAAAGGGAGCTAAAATTGATAATCAAGTCCAAATAGCCCATAATGTAATTATTGGTGAAAACACCGTGATTGCCTCTCAGGCGGGTATTTCCGGATCAACTGAAATTGGAAAAAACTGCGTTATTGCAGGAAAAGCCGGAATCGTGGGACATTTGAAAATCGCAGATAATACGACGATCGGAGCAAATACAGGGATTACAAAAAGCATCATGAAAAGTGGTCAGACATTGCTAGGGTACATGGGAATGGACATTAAAAAATTCTTGAAATCCTACTCCTTGTTCAAAAATCTAGAGTCAATAGAGGGCCGTCTAAAAGAACTTGAAAAAAAGCAGTAAATTTGCATCCCTTGCAAAAGCAACTCAAGTAAAAACTAGATGAAAGTAAAACAACACACCATTCTAAAGAAAGTAGAATTATCTGGGGTAGGCTTACATACAGGAGTAATATCAAATATGACTTTTGTCCCTGCTCCACCAAATCATGGGATCAAATTTCAACGAGTGGATCTAGAAGGAAGACCAACAGTTGATGCAGATTGCGATTTGGTAGTCGATGTTTCCAGAGGCACCACCTTAGAGCAAAATGGCGCAAGAGTATATACCGTAGAACACGTTCTGGCAGCTTTAGTGGGATTGGAAATTGATAACGTTCTGATCCAATTAGACGGGCCAGAGCCTCCAATCATGGACGGGTCTTCAATTCAGTTTATCGAAGTATTGGAAGACGCAGGCTTCGAAGAGCAAAATGCGTTAAGAAGATTTTTTGAAGTTCAAGAAAGCATTCAATACAAAGACGTGGCCCGAGAAGTAGAAATGGTCGCCTTACCCACTGATAATTATCGGGTGACGGTAATGGTGGATTACAACTCTCCTGTTTTGGGAAGCCAACATGCCTCGATCACAGATATAGGGCAATTCAGATCAGAAATTGCTTCTTGCCGGACGTTCTGCTTTCTGCATGAGTTGGAAATGCTTTACAATTCCAATTTGATCAAAGGCGGTGATTTAAATAATGCAATCGTCGTAGTGGATCGAGTTGTTGAAGAAAAAGAATTGGTGCATTTAGCAAAAATGTTCAATAAGCAGAAAGTCGAAGTTAAAAAGGAAGGCATTTTGAATAATGTGGATCTTCGCTATCGAAATGAACCTGCAAGACATAAATTACTAGATGTCGTAGGAGATTTAGCTTTGGTGGGTCGCCCCTTAAAGGCTCAGATTCTCGCTGCAAGACCAGGTCACGCAGCCAATGTGGCTTTTGCCAAAAAGCTAAAACGAGCGATGGAAAAATCCTCCTCCTCGCACATCCCATACTATGATCCAAAACTGCCACCAGTAATGGATATCAATCAAATCAGTAATATTTTACCCCATCGATATCCATTTCAATTGCTGGACAAAATCATTTATTTGGATGAGACAGTAGTAGCTGGGGTGAAAAATGTGACTATCAATGAGCCTTTCTTCATGGGCCATTTTCCTTCAAATCCAGTCATGCCAGGAGTGCTTCAGGTAGAGGCGATGGCTCAGACTGGTGGGATATTGGTACTAAGCACTGTGGATGACCCCGAAAATTACTGGACCTATTTCCTCGGAATTGAAAATTGTAAATTCCGAAAAATGGTACTTCCAGGAGATACTCTTATTTTTAAATGTGAATTATTAGCCCCAATTAGACGAGGAATAGCCAAAATGAGAGGCGAGGCTTATGTTGGAAACACGTTGGTTTGTGAGGCTGTAATGACTGCAAGCATAACACGAAAAGAATTATGATTAGTCCGATGACTCACATAGACCCAAAAGCAACTTTGGGGAAAAATGTCCAAATTGATCCATTTACCATGATCCACGAAAATGTGGAAATTGGAGATAATACGTGGATTGGCTCAAACGTTACGATTTATCCAGGCGCAAAAATTGGTAAAAATTGTAAAATATTTCCTGGAGCTGTGATCGCTGGAATTCCTCAGGACTTAAAATTCCAAGGTGAGGACTCCACCGTAATTATTGGAGATAATACAACAATCAGAGAATGTGTAACCATTAGCAGGGGCACAGTAGATAAGCAAACAACCGTCATTGGCAGCAATTGCTTACTAATGGCATACGTCCACGTCGCGCATGATTGTGTGATTGGAAGTCACGTTATTATTGCAAATGCAGTACAGATCGCCGGTCACGTGGCGATAGATGATTGGGCTATTATTGGAGGTTCAAGTGCAATTCATCAATTCGTAAAAATTGGAATGCATGCCATGATTTCTGGCGGATCATTAGTGAGAAAAGACGTGCCGCCATTTACAAAAGCAGCTCGTGAGCCACTTTCATATGCGGGTGTTAATTCACTTGGATTGCGAAGAAGAGGATTTTCAAGTGAGTCCATTTCTCACATTCAGGAAGTCTATCGTTTCCTATTCTTGAATAGCATGAACAATAGTAAGGCACTGGAAGAAATCGAAGTAAACTTACCCGCTACAAAAGAGCGTGATGAGATTTTGAATTTTATCAGGTCTTCTGAGCGTGGCGTAATGAAAGGTTACATCAATTAAAAATGACGGAAATCCAACTTGAAGGAGCTTCAAAACGCTTCCAATATGAATGGATTTTTAAAAATCTCTCCTTAAATCTATCTCAAGGTCAGCCTCTTGCTTTAATTGGAAGCAACGGATCTGGAAAATCTACTTTGCTCAAATGCATCAGCGGATCAATTCCTCTTTCTTCCGGAAAGATCAGCTTTAAGCAGAAAGGGAAAGATATCCCTGAATCGGAATGGTTTCGTTTTTTAACAATTGCTGCACCTTATTTAGAACTACCTGAGGAATTTTCCCTTTCCGAATTGATTGATTTTCATTTCAAATTCAAATCACCTTTGAATGGTATTTCAAAAAGTGAAATTCTTGAAATTATTTATTTGGAAGAGCATTCGAATAAAATGATCAGCCAGTTTTCTTCCGGAATGAAGCAGCGGCTGAAACTCGGTTTAGCGTTACTTTCTGAAGTACCCATTATACTACTCGACGAACCAACATCTAATCTTGACCGTAAAGGAATTCAGTGGTATCAAGAACTGATTGAAAAGTTTGCTGGAAACCGAATACTGGTAGTTTGCTCAAATGAGCCTAGGGAATTCGAATTCTGTAAACAAAAAATCAATTTGGAAGATTATAAATAAGTCCACGCTTTGAACTTACATCGATATCTTTAATTTTACGGTCATAAAGAATTTGAACTATATGAATTTGAAATTTTTAAAAATCCTCAGCTTTTGTGCAGTCGTTATTCTTATCCAAGCTTGTGGCGGGGATGATCCTACTCCTGCACCGCCAAAGACTGCAGAGCAAATCGCGACGGAAGCCTTAACTGGTACCAGCAGCCTTACTTGGGCTTTGACAGGAACTAATACTGTCACCCGAGATGGCGCAAATGTGACTGAAAAGTATACTGGCTTTGAATTGGTTTTGACCTCGGGTGCTGCCAAAACTTATACTTCAAAAAGTAGTGGAGATCTTTTCGACAGCTCTGGCAACTGGTCATTTGCTGGTTCTAATTTTGATAAGTTCACACTTACAGGTTCTAAACCTGCTTCTGGAAGGGAAATATCATTTACAAGAACTGGGGACAATTTAAGATTGACCTTCACTATACCTGCACCGGGGGCTAGAATAAACGGTGTTTTTGCAGTGGCAGGAAATTATGTCTTCAATTTGAATAAAAAATAAAAAGAGAATTAATAAAAAAAGGGAGCCTAATCGCTCCCTTTTTTAGTTTAATGTCACCAAAGTAACACCAGCACCACCTCTGTCAGCATGTTCATCTTCCATATGCCTGACTTGGGACATGTCCTTCAGGAAATTCCGCGTTAGATCTCTAAGAATTCCATTTCCTTTCCCATGAACGATTCTCAAATCTTTAATCCCCAGCATATAGCCTTCATCGATAAAAGTCTGAATGAGCGATAAAATCTCTTCCCCTCTTTTTCCACGCAAATCTAAATTCATCGAGAAGTCCATCATTTTTTCATTGGTATTGAAATTTCCCCTTGTGGCGATAGACTTCTTTTCTTTCTTGACCTCACCTAATGAAATTTTCTCCAAGCGGGATAATTTTACGTTGGATTTAAGTTCTCCAATTGATAATTCTGCTTCTTTGGATTTCACTTGAAGTACTTCGGCTATCGCACCATTATCTTTTAATCGGACCCAATCTCCAGCTTTTATTTCCCCTGAAATCACCGTGATCGATGGTGTTTTTACTTTGATTTTTTCAGGTTTAACTTTTTCTTTAAATGCCTCGAGTTCCTGACGGACTTGTTTGGTTTGTTCTTTTTCTGCTTTCCCTTCTTTGATCTGACGAATGGTAGCCTCAATCTTTTTGTTCGTTTGGTCCAAGAGGGATTTGGCTTCCTCCTTCGCGTCTTGGATATATTTTTTCTTCGTGCTTTCTAACGTTTCTTTGAGTTCCTTGTACTCTTGGAGTCGAGTTTTCAACAATCGATCCTTGGATTTCACTTCGGAAAGCAGTTCCGAATATTGATTTCTTTCATTTTCCAGTTGAGTCAATAGCCGATCGTAGCGAACACGGTCTTCACCTATCTGACTTTTGGCATAGGATAGAATATCACTTGAAATCCCAATTTTGGAAGCTATTTCTAAAGCGAATGAAGAGCCAGGCTTCCCTATTTCCAATTGATAAAGCGGCTCCAACTTATCCACGTCATAACGCATGGCGCCATTCACTAAGCCTTGATTTTTACTGGCCACTTGCTTCAAATTCCCATAATGAGTGGTGATCACTCCATAGGCACCGAGTTTGTTTAATGCCAAAAGGATAGATTCTGCGATAGCGCCTCCAAACTGTGGCTCCGTTCCTGTTCCAAATTCATCAATAAAAACAATGGTTTTTCGGTCTGAAAAATTTGAAAAATGCTTCATGCTCATCAAATGGGAGCTATAGGTACTCAGATCATTTTCGAGGTTTTGCTCATCCCCGATATCAATAAACAGATTGTCAAACAACGTGCTTTTTGAATCCGGCTCAACAGGAATCAATAAGCCGCACTGAAGCATGTATTGAAGTAATGCCACTGTTTTCAAAGTCACAGATTTCCCACCTGCATTAGGACCTGAGATCACTAATAGGCGTTCATGACCACTAAGTTTTATTTGAAGCGGAATGATATTTTTGCCCTGAGACTTCAAGGCCATTTCCAGCAGCGGGTGCCTAGCATTTCTAAAAATCAATTGTCTTTCCTTGGTAATTTCTGGCCGACAACTATCTGTTTTTTTTGCAAATTTTGCCTTTGCACGGATAAAATCAAGTAGGCCAAGGAAGTTGGTTGCTTTTCGCAAAGCCGGAATTGCCGGCCGAACTTTATCAGTGAGTTGTGTGAGAATCTTTATTAGCTCACGTCGCTCCATGTACTCCAAATCCCGAATTTCATTATTGATATCCAGTGCTTCTTCAGGCTCCATGAAAACTGTCTGACCAGTGGCAGATTCATCATGGATGAAACCTCTGAGTTTTCGTTTGTTTTCTGCTGCTACAGGGATCACCAAACGTCCTGATCGAACCGTCATCTGAGAGTCCTCAGGAGTTAAGCCCTTTGCTCGCGCCTCTTTGAATACCCGATCCATCACTTTTCTTAAGCGGCCCTCTTCATAGAGAATTTGGCTACGAATTAGCTGAAGTTCACGACTCGCATTGCTTCTTACATGCCCTTTTTCATCGATAATGACATCGATCGCCTTTAATAAGGATAAATCAAGGTCTATCAGCAAGCCCAATAATTGGCTCAATACTGGGTAGACAGTTTCATTCTTTTGAAAAAAAGAAACGCAAGTCCGAATGGTTTGCAAGGAAAGCTTGACTTCGTGAAAATCTGCCGCATCCAAAAAAGCGTTTTCTAACTTTGCTTTTTCTAGATAAGGGTGAAGATTGGTGAAATTGGAAGTAGGGAATGCCTCACCAGAAACTAAAATTTGTCTAAATTCTTCTGTTTGATCAAGTAGCCTTGCTACCAACTTTGGATCTGAAGAAAATGAGATTTTATCCACAAAGTCCATCCCCAACGAAGAGGTGCACTCTTCCTTCAGGATTTCTTTGATCTTAGAAAAATTTATTTTTTGCTCGAGATTGGAAGGGTATAGCATTAATTTCCTGTTTGTTCCAGGGCGGTTTCAGTAGCTTGTCTTAGACTAAGAGAATCCACCACACGGGCATATATCGCATCTATCTTAGCTGGATATTGAAGGTAGTAGATCATACTGTTGGTAAAAACTGAATCTTCGACTTCATGTTTCAAAAAAACTTCACGCTCCAATAAGCGATAGAGTACTTGAGAGGAATCATATGAAATCGGCATAGCGCCGGCTATTCCTTCCGTCAATTGAATATCGATCAACACTTCTACCATTTTGTCCTCTGGAAGTACTCCTTTCGGATTCTTTTCAGTGGTGCAGGTGGCTAAAAGAAAGATCAAAAAACTAAATCCTACTATTTTTCTCACGGTTCAAAATTAGGTTTTTTTAAGGAAAATCTCTTCACCCTTTATGTAAGGGGAATTTTATAATTCGGCAGAGTAGCATAACTTAGTCGATTCAAAAATCTTCGGATGAATAACCTATTCAGTAAGCTTAGAAAATACGAAATCATGATTCGGAAAGTGGCTAATAATCACCTTCAAGGTGAATATCAGTCCCTATTCAAAGGGTCAGGGTTAGAATTTGACGACCTACGCCCTTACCAATACGGAGATGATGTACGGACCATTGAGTGGAAAGTTTCTGCAAAAGGTCATGGAACATTTGTAAAAACTTTTCGAGAAGATAAAGACCAGTCCGTGTTTTTTCTGCTAGACATCAGTGGAAGCCAAGATATTGGACAAGAAGGAAATCGAAAAATTGACCAAGGAAAGATAATTGCTGGAGTTCTTACTCTTGCTGCAGTATTTGAAGGAAGTCAAATTGGATTAGTCAGTTACTCTGATGAGAAGGAAAAACTAATTCTCCCAGCAAAAGGAAGTAAGCAAGGTGTGAAAATGATCAAAGGAATCTTTGAACATCAAAACAAGTCACTGAAGACGGACTTAAATGGCTTGTTTACTTTCGCCCTTAATTTGATTAAGAAGCGGGCTGTCGTCGTAGTGATTTCCGATTTTATCGATTCAGATTATGAGCGATCCTTCAGGGCACTTGCTGAGCGACATGATTTGGTTGCCATCCAACTGACTGATCCAAGAGAGTCAGTATTACCTTCATTGGGGATTATTCCTGTTTATGACAAGGAAAAAGGAAAAACAACTTGGGTAAATACCGCATTTGGAAGTTTTTCAAAAAAAATCGCAGATACTTTTACCACCGAGCGAATACACCTTCAAGAGATCTGTAAGAAAAATCAGATTAATTACTTGGCCATCGATACGACCCAAGACATTGTCGCTCCCTTGATTGAGCTATTTAAGTATAGAAATAAAAGCATGAAACGTGGCTAAAAGGCTTTTAATTATTTTATTTTCTATTTTTTCAATAGCGAGCTATGCCCAAGAGGTAGCTGTGAATGGATACTTCATGCAGGACTCAGCCAAGCTTGGGGAGCGCGTTGGTTATGTTTTAAAAGCAACGTATCCTGAAAGCAAGCAACTGATTTTTCCAGATTCTACTCATAATTTTGGAGAATTGGTTTTGTTGGAAAAACAAACCTTCATTTCACAAACTACTGAGGGCGTGACAAAGGACAGTGCTGTCTATTTCCTCTCTAATTTCTCGCTCGAACCAAGCATCTTTTTTACCCTTCCAGTGTACGAACTAGCCCGCTATGATAGTGTGACCTACTTCCCACTTGAGGCAGAACTGAAATTAAAATTGACTCTGGACAGTATTCCAGAACAGTTGGTATTTCAAGAAAACAACATTTACCAACCTCTCAATAAAGAACTCAATTGGATCGTAGCATCAGCAATTGTTGGAGGTATTTTACTTCTATTGGGATTCCTTTATTTCCTTTTCAACAAACAGATTGCTGCTTTTTTCAAGCAAGCTTATGAGAAAAGACGTTGGAAGAAATTTGAGAAAAAATGGCAAGTTCAAACTGCAGAACTCACCAAGAACCCTTCTATCGAACTAGCCGACGAAATCATTGGACTTTGGAAAGGCTATTTAGAAAGTATAACCAAACTCCCTGTCAGGGAGTGGACATCAAGTGAAATCGGTGAAAAACTGGATGATTTGAAGATTTTCAGTTCCCTTCGTGCGATTGACATGATCATCTATGCAGGGATTTCAACTCAAAGTGAAGAAGCAACTTCTTATTTATTTGAAGTGGCCAAAGAAAAATTCGAGAACAAACTAAGCAAAACCAAACATGATCGAACAGCTGTCTGAGTATTTTAGCTGGTCTTGGTTTTTGCCTGAGACCTTAAATTCCTACGAATGGGAAAAGCCTTGGATTCTGAATTTGATCTGGATTATTCCTGTATTCATGTTGATCCGGAAATTTGTAAAATTTCTCAAAAACCCGGTCTTAGAGCTTTCTCTTCCAAAATCTGTTTCAGGAAATAATCCTTGGACTTATCTCCGATTGATCCCTACTACGTTTTTTTATCTTTTCTTGATAATGATGGTCATCGCGTTGGCACGCCCACAGCGAAGTAATGAGCGCGTGGAGCAATTCACGGAGGGAATTGACATCATGTTGGTCATGGATATTTCTGAATCCATGGATTTACAAGATTTTACACCAAATCGACTTGAGGCCTCAAAAGCCACTGCTGTTGATTTTATTAATGGGCGGTTTGGAGACCGAATCGGCATGGTTGTTTTCGCGGGTGAAGCATACAGCCTAGCTCCTCTGACCAATGATTACAAGCTATTGACTGACCTGATCTCAGAGATCTCATTCAGCATGATGGAAGCCAAAGGAACTGC
>JAHEBE010000085.1 GCA_024642365.1 Algoriphagus sp. | reverse complement strand
AGGATTTTTCCTCCAGGAGCATAAAAAGGTCGATGCATTTCTGGAAATTTTTTACGGAGGCTAAGGAAAGAAAATGATACTCCAAAGAATGCGATGACGATGCATAAGGAGCCGACATTTACAAAAGCGGTCATGGCTCCCTGCCCCATCAATGAAGCTAAAAATGTAATGATGCCGCTAAACACGACTGCATAGTAAGGAGTCTGATATTTGGGATGGGATTTCCCAAAACTTGGAGCAATTATTTTACCTCTTCCTAAAGCAAAAAGGACTCTAGATCCGGCGAGGAAAAAGCCATTCCAACTTGTCAGCAAACCAACCAAGGCCGTAATCAGAATAATGTTGACTAGGAAAGGTGAGCCAGTAGCCTGCTCGAAAGCACTTGCAGTTGGCAGTTTTTTATCTAAAATTTCATTCCATGGAGCGGCCATAGATGTGCTTAAAATCAGGAGCATGTAAAAACAAACAGCCGCCAGAATCGAAACAAGAATCAATAAGCCAATCGTTCGAAAAGAAATGGCCTGATCCGCCTCTTCCGCAGCTTGTGGAATGGTATCAAAACCGACAAACCAAAATGGTACGGTGACCAATACAATTGCAATCCCTCCGGTAATTGATCCTGCGCTGGAACCTGAAAAGAAAGGAACCATATTTTCCCATTTTCCCATGGCAAATCCTGCAACAACAAAAACGAGTGTGAGAAGGATAAAGAGGATTGTCAATCCAACTTGAAATCTTGCTGAATTTTTTACTCCCGTATAATTTATCGCACTAATCAAAATCACAAAAAAGGCACTGATTCCAATGTGTAGTAAATAAACAGGACTTCCATTGACAGAATACACAGGAAGAAAATCAATGGATGGAATGAGGTAACTCAATACTTTATTGATCGAAACGGCTTCAAAAGCAGAAACCGATAAATAACCAAATGTAAGAAACCAGCCAATCACAAATGATTTTGAAGTTCCATATGCTTTGTAAGCATAGGCGACTTCCCCTCCTGAAAGTGGCAAAGCTGCAGTCACTTCGGCATAGCAAAAACCAATAACAAGGATAATTAAGCCTCCTAGAAAAAAGGCAATGACTGCCCCTAAAGGTCCGGCATTAGTCAGCCAAGAACCCATTGCTGTCACCCATCCTACCCCGATCATAGCTCCAAAAGCAAGACTAAAGAGCCCTGCTTTTCCTATTCCTTTCTGTAATTGTGGACGTTGGAACTCTGAAGTTGAAGGCATTTATTTTGCGTGATTTGTTGAATGAAACTTTAAAATCTGTAACCTATTTTGATTAAGACTTCACATAAACAGTCTTGCGATTTATAAATTCCATCATGCCATCTTTGGCAAGTTCTCGTCCATAGCCAGATCGTTTTGTTCCTCCAAAAGGTAATCTCGGATCAGACTTGACCAATTCATTGATGAAATATGCCCCATCACTGACTTCCGAGGCCATTTCCATAGCCAATTCAATATTGGTCGTACAAACAGTGACTCCTAGGCCATATTTTGAATTTTCGGAAAGTTCAAAAGCTTCTGCGATATCTTTTGCCCGGATCATAGCTGCTAAAGGACCGAAAGTCTCCTCGTCGAAGGCAGGCATTCCTGGCTTTACTTCACCAAGGACAGTTGGTTCATGGAAACAATCCCGCTGATTTCCTCCAGCCAGTAATTTAGCTCCAGCTTCGATAGAACGCTTCACTTGAGATTGAAGCTGATCTGCGAGGTCTTTTCGAGCCAAAGTCCCGATTTTGGTAGTGTCTGCTAAAGTATCTCCAGCGTGAAGTTCAGCTACGCCTGCAATGAATTTTGAAACAAACTCATCATAGATTTCATCTACTAGGATAAATCGTTTTGCCGCAATACAGCTTTGACCACAATTCATCATTCGGGCAGTAAGTGCAGTTTTTACAGTTTGGTCTATATCTGCATCTTTCCAAACAATAAATGCATTGTTACCGCCGAGTTCCATCAAAGATTTTTTCAGGTATTTTCCAGCTAAGGCAGCCACTGCTGATCCCGCTTTTTCACTACCTGTAAGCGTCACTGCTTTTACCGCATCGTGTGCGATTATTGCCTCAGTTTGATCATGATGCACTACGAAGTTTTGAAAAACTCCAGTTGGGAATCCTGCCTCGGTGAATATTTCTTCAATAAGTTTGGCGCAGCCAAAGACATTCGGTGCATGCTTCAAAACTCCGGTATTGCCAGCCATTAATGTTGGCGCAGCAAATCGGAAAACCTGCCAAAATGGAAAATTCCAAGGCATAATTGCTAAAACGGTCCCGATTGGATCATGTTTTACATAACTCTTGGTAGCATCGGTAATAATCTCCTCATCTGCTAGAAATGAAGCCGCATTTGCTGCATAATAATCACAAACCCAAGCACATTTATTGACTTCACCTCGGGACTCTGTGATCGGTTTTCCCATTTCTAGAGTAATCATTTTTGCATAGACTTCGACATTTTTTCGAAGCAACTCCCCTGCCCTTACCATCAATTTTGCACGGTCCTGAATTGAAACTTTTCTCCACGAAAGAAATGCCTCATGTGACTTATCTAGTAATGTGTTTGTTTCACTTGGACTTTGAGATTGATGCGTGGCTATGATTTGCCCGTTATAGGGGTTGATACTTTGGAATTCCATGTTGAAAGGGGGATGTTTTTCAAGCAGAATTAATCTGCTGATTTTGAATTTTTTTGAAATTAATTACTTTGATATCTTCTGTGAAATAGTCAAAAGACTGAATCATTTTTTGATGTGGCCAGTGGAGTTCTACTAATCCTTCGATAGGTTTATAAACTGCTGTGTAGAGCGTTCCATAACCTTCCGCAAATTTGGTATTGTATAATGGTGGTTTTAAAAAGACATTAGTCAATTTTTCAATTGAATAGCCCCAATTTAAAATAGCCTCCAGAAAAGTCGCTCGCTCACGTGTTTTGTTAACATCTACATTTTCGTTCCAGTCGACATCTCCTTGATGATTTGTTGCGTAGCCTAGGTCTGTCACTCGGGCAATGCGATCAGGGGCAATTTGTAAGGTTTTAAACGCACCGCTTCGATCTAATAAAGTCACGTTGTATGACATGTGGGATGGTACTTTTTGAAGGACTTCCACAGCTTCTTTTACAGTGGTACAAAATTCAAGTACATAGCGGAGAATAAATGGAATTCCAAATCCATATCCCCAAACCCTACGACCGCCAAAAGTGAGTGAAACAGCCAATCCATCCTCATTCATTCCATCCAAAACTCCGATCAAACAATCGCTGTTGGCTATGACTCGTTTGCCATTCCAGGCAGTATGAAGCAATGTCCCCTCAAACCGATCTAAATGGTAGTCATAATTTCGAATCAGGGAGACATTTCCTAATGTGGAAACTGCTTGAGAACAAGCGCTGAAATAAGCTGGCGGTTGAAATCCAGTAAGAAAAGCACTCGCAACTTCATCAGCATCCACTAGCAGGCAAAGGTGCTCATGCAAGGGAATCATTTCAGGCATGTATTTTTCAAGCGCTTCTAATGCCGAACTGAGGTTAGTTGTTGGTTTATTGGCATCAAGCCATAGTTTGTAAGCTGGCCATCGCTCGAAGAACAATTTTTGCCATTTGAGGGCTGCTGTCGGCTCGTGAACTGAGGTGAAATAGCGCTTCATTCAATCAATATTCCTCGGAAGGATTTAGATGTTTCTGTAGGTATAAAAAATCAAACCACTTTTAAGTTAAAAGTGGTTTGATTATAAATCATTTAGTCAGACTGCCGATGAGTTTAGCTCCCTCTCGTTTATCTTCTACCATCTCGGAAGAGTATTGAGATTTCACCGCATTGATCCAAGTTTTGGCTCTTGTAGTCAAATTGAAATCTTTTGTCATCATTCGACCACGAGTTACCAAAATACCCATGTCTGCTCCTTCATAGAGGTAATCTCCTTTTTTAGAGATTCGTAAGAAGAATCCTTCATTCTCAGATTCAACTGCTCTACGGTGCGTATCCATTCGATCAAATTGGATATGCCCATTGTCAAACATTTTCCAAATACCAGATTGTGGTGCATTATGAATATACTCTACAGTATCCTCCGTATGCTTAATTACCATCTGGCTCCAGTTATCAATATTTTCTTGTTTAGCCCAGCGTTTATTTAGGGTATCGACATTCAATTCATAATCCTGATTCATCCATTCTAAAACATGGAATAAATAAAGTGGTGCATCTGCCAATGCAAAAACCGCGTGGTTAGTAATTGAACTAGCCCCCGTTACGCGTGGATTGAGCTCCCCAAGATAAATCTGTCCATTGTCCTGATCGATCAAGAAGTCTAACTCGAAATAGCCTTTGTAGCCTTCCTTGCGTAGCTGATCCCCAAATAACTGAGTGTATTTTCGAGCACGCTGGCGAATCGTAGGTGTAAATGCATCTGGGTAAATTTCATTGCCACACCAGCCACCTTTATATGGAGTCAGTTCTTTGAAGCCAACCAATTCGGTCATCAAAGGAGCAACTACAGTTCCGTTTTTGGTGACACAAGCCTCAATTGCTGATCCTTTACAATTGATTCGCTTCATGATTTTCACTTCTTCCTCCTGCTCGATTTCATCTGCATATTTTAAATATTCCTCTTCATTGGAAATGAAGAAAGTTGTATGTCCTGAATCCCCAAAAGGAGTTTGGATCACAAGGTCGGTACCCAATGCTTTTTTGGAAACCTCCGCTAAGTGCGCGTAATTTTTAACTCTTGACAATACATAAGGAACACAAGGAACACCTGCTTTTTCAGCAATTCTGTTGGTGTTGACTTTGTTATCCATTGCGTTTCGCATTTTGGCACTTGGGAAAATCACCTCAAGCCCCATTTTTTTAGCAAGTTTTTCTGTCTTTTCATCAAACATCAAAAACATTGCTTTGCTCGCTTTGCCTTTTACTTTTCTAGCGTGAATATATGCCTGCACTTCTGGGTGCTGAAGTAAGTAATTATTGATATCCTCGATGCTCTGAAAATCATCGTGAGGCATTTCTTCTTTTGGAGAAAACACATTTGGATGTTGTCCATCAAAGCATTCAATGCTACAAATAAATTTGAAGCCTTTAATCCATTCATCGGCACCCAAAAGGTTGAAATTGGTTGCGCTGATAAAGTAAATAGGGGTTTCATTTTTGTAGAAATATCGTCTGATATCTGATATGCCTTTTAAAATTGGATTTGAAGGCTTTACTTTTTCCGTCGTTTTCGTCGTCATGATTTGTTATTTGTATTTACTTTATTGATTATCTTTTTTTTGAATTACCCATTGCTCCCATGGCAGTGGCCGTTTGTTGTCGATTTAAAATAGAGTCTTTAAATACTCGAAGTCCTAAATCAGCTCGGTATCCATGAATTTCGGAAACATCCAGCGCCAGCATAAATCGTAGAATCTCTTCACTGATTACCTGACCAGGAACTAATACCGGAAAGCCTGGCGGATAAGGAATAATGAACGAAGATGCCACAAACTCTTTACCTTCTTCAATCGCCTTCTTGCAGTCTACCATAGAGATATATTCACAGTTTTCCTCATCGTATGCCAAGAAATAAGCCGCTCGAAGGTTTCCTCCCGGTACTCCAGGTACTGCCAAAAATGAAGAATGAAATCTGCTGAAATCAGGTAAAGGTGGCACATGCTTCGTTAGGGATTCGATTTGAATGTCTGCAATTTCCCTTTCCCGCTGATTGAGTGATTCAAATTGCTTATCCAATTGATCAGCTATATCCAATAAGACTTTGGTAAGGTAAGCCACACTTCCTCGTGTGGTACCAATATTAGTCATGAATAAGACTGTGTTTCTCGAAGTTTTGTTGATCTGGATATTGTACTTATCCATGAGGTACTTGTTCTTGAAGGTATCCCCATCTATTCCGGTCTTTCCTATAAACAAGGTGATTTTGGTTGGATCAAGCATAAATTCATCCTTTTCCCAAGCCTCTTCCATTCTATTCCAGCCTTTCGATGAATCATAATATTCACTCAAGCCAGTGTCCCTGTATTTGTCTGGGATAAAATCCTTTACGGTAAGAACCTTGAAATATTTACTAAGCTTTGGATTTTCAATGACTTTGGCTCTAAAAACCATAGCCAATTCAATACTTCGCTCTACCATTTCGTATCCTTCAAACTGTGCTTGTCTCCTTCCAACGTCTAGAGAAGCCAACATTTGATAGTTTGGAGAAGTAGAAGTATGTGTCATATATGCCTCCAAGAAGGTGTTTTCTGACTTTTTTCTAAATTCCTCGTCCCAAATGTGAACCATCGAACCTTGGCGAAAACTACTCATAGTCTTATGAGTACTTTGAGTGGCATACACTCGGATTTTCACTTGATCAGGATCAGGCAAACTTGGCTCTTCCCCTGCTTTCAGATGTTTGATATGTTGCTGATACTCTTTTTTATAGGCAGCTGATTGATATCGTGCATGGAGCTTTTTAGCGCTATACATTCCTGTACGCTGCTTATAGGTATAAGTGAAACCAGCAAAAGCAAACCATGCTTCATCCCACAGGAAGACCATATCTGGCTTGATTGCAAGTACTCTTTCCATTACTCGCTGCACATTATAGACCATACCATCGAAGGTACAGTTGGTCAAAAGCAACATTTTAACTTTATCTAGTCGACCCGCGGCTTTCAATACCCGAAGTTTTTCTAGAATTTGTTCTAATGGTACAGCACCATACATGGAATATTTTTCAATGGGATAGGAATCCAAATACACAGGATATGCCCCAGAAAGTACTAATCCATAATGATGTGATTTATGACAATCTCGATCAATCAATACTAAGTCTCCAGGCTCAACTAGAGCTTGAAGTACAATTTTGTTAGCTGTTGAAGTTCCGTTAGTTACAAAAAAGGTTCGAAGAGATCCATAAGCTTCAGAAGCCATTTCCTGTGCTTTTTTCAGGGGACCTGTTGGTTGTAAAAGTGAGTCCATTCCACCAGTTGTGGAAGAGGTCTCAGCTAGGAACATATTTCTACCATAAAACTCCCCAAAGTCTTTTATCCATTTGGATTTAAAAACCGAGTTTCCTCTAGAAATAGGCATTGCATGAAATACTCCAGTTGGCTTTTGGCTGTATTCTTTTAAGGCACTAAAAAACGGAGTATTGTATCGTTCGTTTACTCCTCTAATAATTCCCAAATGAAGTTCTTGCAAGTCTTCTCTTCGGTAGAATATTCTTCTGAAAGTAGATAAAGTGGTATCTATTAAATGTCCTAAAGCGGTATCAGTGACATAATAGGTGTCTAACTCCGGCCTAAATTGCTTGATCAGTTGACCCAATTTTGGGCCAAGCTCGGATTCAGGAAGGTCCTCTAAGTCTATATTCAATACATTTTGGATATAAGGCTTAATGAGGGAGGTAATGTTTGTTGACAAGTACGGAGGAGCATATCGAATGACTACCGCCTGGATATTCGGATTGAAAAATAATGCGATCAAAGCATCCTGAAAAGAATGTTGGACGACAATATTGTAAGTGAATTTGTCGTAAGGATCGTGAAGCTCACGGATCTTTTCATGCAGATTAACTTCATCTACTGGATTCAAGTTGTCCAGAAAAAGAACCTCAAAGTAGTTTTTTTGGCTGTTTTGACGGAAACTAGTAACTAATTCGGTTTCAAAATCCTCGTCATCTTCACCTTGTGTGACATTAGGGTTTCCGCTGTACACATCATCTACCACTTTCCGTGTGGTATTGGTAATTACTTGATTCATTAAACCATAATCCCCTTTGTCAAAAGCCTTGGTGAGCTTTTCGATTACGGTTTTGCCTGGAATAGCAAAGTATTTTTCCACGACAGCCAAATCTGCCAATAAATGACTGACGGTTGACTTGTGTTTGGTTTCTGTGGCCGATTGAGCCTTAGATTTAATTAGCTCCTCACTCTCAATTTTGAGTTCATTCCATTTATCTAGACGGAGTTGTCCAATACTGTAATAAGGGGCGCTGATTGCTTTTTTTGGGCTTTTCATTTGATTGAATGTAGGGCTAACTTATTTCCTTCGGTGTCGATAAACAGGGCAAAATAACCATCATCTTCGCTGATGAGCGTTTTACCAAGAATTACTCGACCTCCGGCAGCTTCTACCTTTCCCAATACTGGTGCAAGATCTTTTCCGGCATTTAGATACACCAAAGTGCCGGTTTCGCTAGGAATACTACCTTCACCTACTACAATGGCTCCCCCAATTCCTTTATCTGCAGGAAATAAAGCCATGGAATATCCATTTGTTTCCATGGTTTCCATTTCTATCGAGTAGATGTAGTTATAAAATCCCACAGCTCGTGTTAAGTTGAGTGCGGGGATTTCAAACCAGCTTACATAATGACGGATTTTTTCTCTTTTCTTTCCTGTTGAGGGTAATCCCATTTGAATAGATCTAAGTTAAATAATTGATTGAAATTTTATTTTAATTGGATTTGCCTTTTTAGCTATCCAATATTCTGGTCAAAAGATTCGCAAATTCAATTAGAATAGAACTTGCGAATCTTTATTGTTTTTATAATCCCTTGAATCCCATTGGAGTTGGGGCTGGATCAAATTCACTTTCCCGTTGGCGAAGTTTTGCCAATTCGTCTAATTTTTTTGGCTTGATTAAAGGACCTAATGAATCTAGGTAAGGCAATGAAGTTCCCTTTTGATAGATGGAAAAATCGCCCATCTTATCTCTAAAACTCTTTAATGGTTGACCCAATCTTAATATCCCAAGCTCTCTACTTCGCTGTACTCTAGAAATATCTAACTCAAGAGGAATGATTTCTTCGGTGCTTCCGGCCTGATAAAGTACCCGGCCATCTGGTCCACAGATAATCGAGCAACCACTGCCACCTGTATCTAGTCCATTTACATCAAATAAGTAGCATTGATTGACACTGGCCATAGCTCTGGCGATTGAAAGTTCTATTTCTCGATCAATTGTTCCAGTCAATGTCGGGTGGAGGATTACCTCTGCTCCCATTACTGAAAGCGTACGGATTGTCTCTGGGAACCACATATCGTAGCATATAGACACTCCGAATCGTCCTACTTCAGGTACATCAAAAACGCAAAACTCATTTCCTCCTGTAACCCCTACTTCATAAGGGTAAAAAGGGAACATTTTGCTATATCGATCTACAATTTCTCCTTGAGGATTGATAACTGATGCGGTGTTGTAAATTCTTCCTTCCTTTTTTTCGAAGATTGAACCAGGCAAAAGCCAAATTCCGTACTTCTTGGCCATTTCCTGCATTTCCTGCTCAAAAAAGCCAGGAAGCTCTTGAGCGTGGTGAAGTAATGGTCCGTAGGCGCATAATTCACTGAAGACAACCATCTCAACCCAAGGGTAAAGATTCATGGTGATGTCCAGTTTCAGCTTCATCATTTCCACATTGGAATGAACCGCTGAGACTTTCATTTGAATTCCTGCAATAGCAAATGGCTTCATAGTTTGTTTTGGATTTTCTCCGTGATTTGATTTTCGATAATGTCTAATCCTCTGTTCAACAGCTCATTGCTGATTACTAAGGGGGATAAGACACGAATCATATTTTTATAAGTTCCTGCACTGATGATGATAAGTCCATTTTCTGCACATCCATGCAAAATCTCTTGGCACAACTCACCATCAGGTTGATTTGGGTCTCCGTTTTTAACAAATTCCATGGCATTCATTGCTCCAACACCACGAACGTCTCCGATTTCCTTAAAGCGTTCTTTCAGCTTTTCAAATCGTGCCATTACAATTTCCCCAATTTCTTTAGCTCTCTCGTTGAGATTAATGTCTTTCATGTATTGGATGGTTGCCAAAGAAGCTGCGCAAGCGATTGGGCTTCCAATGTAGGTTCCACCGATTGTGCCTGGTGCGGCTGCATCCATGATTTCTGCTTTTCCTACAATCGCAGCAATAGGTAATCCTGACCCCATTGATTTGGCATAGGTGCTGATATCTGGAACTACACCGTAATTCTGCCAGCTTGCCCAATTGCCAGTTCTACCAAAACCACTTTGTATCTCATCCAGAATCAACATGATTCCATATTGATCACAAAATTCCCGAAGTCCCTTTAAATATTTCTCGGGAACTGGGTTAAAGCCACCTTCTCCTTGAATTGGTTCTATAATTACTGCAGCTACATTGTTGGGATCGACAAGGTTCTTCTTACTAGCATTTAACGTTTTCAGCTCCTGATCTGCAAATTGATCCAGAGTAAGACCTTCTCCATATCTATAAAAATTAGGAAAGCGCAGTCTATATATCTCTGGAGCGAAAGGACCGCAATTGAGTTTGTAATCGATTTTACTTGTAAGGGTCAT
>JAHEBE010000392.1 GCA_024642365.1 Algoriphagus sp. | reverse complement strand
TTTTGTCTATGCCAATGACCTATGGAAAGCGCCTCGTGCCGGTGGAAATGCCGTCCGAATGACCAGTAATGAAGGGGAAGAAAGTCTTCCGCACTTTTCTCCCGATGGGAAATGGATTGCCTTTACAGGTGAATATGATGGCAATACGGATGTTTACCTCATCCCTGCTGCAGGTGGAGAACCCAAACGATTGACTTGGCATCCGGGTGCAGACCTAGTGACAGGATGGAGCCCAGATGGCGGAAAGGTGATATTCTCATCTGGTCGAGAAGGCCATGCCACACAGGAATCGAAGTTTTTTGAAGTGTCGGTGGCGGGTGGAATGCCAGCTGCTTTGGTTGTTCCAAGAGCTGTCAATGGCGAACTATCATCAGATGGCAAGCACATGGCGTACCAGCAGATTTCTTTTTGGGATCCAGAATGGAGAAACCATCGAGGTGGTCAAGCTAAACCTATCTGGATCTTGGATATGAAAAGCTATGACTTACAGATGACTCCCCAACTGGACAATGAGCGGCATACCGATCCAGTATGGTTTGGAAAAAAAATATTTTACATCTCTGAGCGAGACAATCTCGCTAATCTTTGGTCTTACGATCCTGCTACAAAGCAGGAGAAACAAGAGACTTTCTTGAAAGACTTTGACATTAAAAGCATCGATGCAGGCCCAGATGCTCTAGTGATCGAGCAAGGTGGATACTTGCACCTTTATAATCCAACAAGTGGACAACTCACTCAAGTATCCATTACAGTTAATGGAGATTTCCATTGGGCCAGAGAGCGCTGGACCACTGTATCTGCCAATCAATTACAAAACCCACAACTTTCTCCAACTGGGCAGCGCGCAATTTTCGAGTTTCGGGGAGAAATTTTAACCTTTCCGAAAGAAAATGGCGCTGGTAGAAATCTAACCAATTCTTCCAAGTCAGCCGAGCGAGCTCCTGTCTGGTCTCCAGATGGAAAAAGTGTCGCTTATTTTTCAGATGCCTCAGGAGAATACCAGTTAGTCATTGCAGACCAGACTGGTGTTATTTCTAAAACAATAACGATTGCAGATCCTAGTTTTTTCTTTAAGCCAGTCTGGTCATCGGATAATACTCATATCGCTTACACGGATACCGATTACAATATTTGGGTTAGCAATACGAGTACCGGCACAAGCAAAATTGCTGATACTGATCGATTTGCACATCCAAACAGAAGCATGAATCCCGTTTGGTCTCCTGATGGAAAGTGGATTGCCTATGCAAAGCTGAACACCAATCAACTGAAGTCGATCTTTGTTTATGAAGTAGCTACTGGAACCAAAATTCAGGTCACAGACAGCATGGCAGATGCTATTTCTCCAATTTGGGATGCCAATGGAAAATACCTCTACTATTTGGCAAGTACCGACTTTGGATTAAATACCGGTTGGCTAGATATGAGTAGCTACGACCATCCAGTGACAAGATCACTTTATTTGACTGTATTAAATGCGGCAGATTCTTCCCCATTACTTCCTAAGAGTGATGAAGAAATCGAAAAGGCCGAAGAAAAAAAGAAGGAGGAAAAAGTGACTGTAACTATCACTGCAGCCGGAATCCAACAACGGATTGTTGCCATTGATATCCCAGCTCGTGATTATTCTGAATTGGCTGCAGCACCAGAAAATCAAATTTTTTACCTAGAAGTCATTCCGAATGAAGGTACGGAAATGAAGAAATATGATTTGACCAAGCGAAAGTCAGAAGATTTTTTGGCTAAAGTCAATCAAGTTGTAGTCTCTCATGATCGGAAATCATTGCTCTACCAAAGTGGAAACACTTGGGGAATCCTAGAAACAGCTGGCTCTGGAAAAAAAGTAGGCGATGGAGCATTGAAAAGCATCGCATCTATGAAAGTTAAAGTGGATCCGATGGCTGAGTGGCAGCAGATCTATCGAGAAGGCTGGCGCTATCAGCGTGATTTTCTCTATGTGGAAAATGTTCATGGTGCTCCTTGGAACGAGATCTACGAATGGTATAAGCCATGGGTAGCATCAGTCCGTCATCGAACTGATATGAATTACATCATCGATATCATCGGCGGCGAAGTAGCCGTAGGACATAGCTACACCCGTGGAGGTGATTTCCCTTCAATTGAACGAGTGCCGATAGGATTATTGGGAGCAGATTTTGAACTAGAAAATGGAAACTTCAAGATTAAAAAAATATATTCTTCCGAAGACTGGAATCCTGGATTGGATGCCCCTTTGGCACAAATTGGAGTTCAAGCAAAAGTTGGCGAATACTTAGTTGGGGTAAATGGTAAAGCGATCGAAAAAGGGACAAACCTGTATACTTATTTTGAAGGGACAGCAAATGTACCGACTAAAATTCACCTGAATTCAAAGCCAGGGCTGGATGGCTCAAGAAGTATTTTGGTTGTCCCTGTATCGAGTGAAAACCAACTTAGAAACATCGCTTGGGTCGAGGGAAATCGCAGAAAAGTCGATGAGCTTTCTGAAGGAAAACTAGCCTATGTCTATATTCCTAATACAGGACAACCGGGCTATACCTCTTTTAACCGATATTATTTTGCGCAGCAAGATAAAAAGGGAGCCGTCATCGACGAGCGAAACAATGGCGGCGGGTCAGCTGCAGATTACATCGTGGACATTATGAATCGAAAACTCACAGGTTATTTCAACTCTAGAGCCAATGATAAGCGTCCTTTTACCCAACCCATGTCTGGACTTTGGGGGCCCAAAGTAATGCTGATTAATGAGCGCGCAGGGTCAGGAGGAGATCTTCTACCCTATCTGTTTAATAAAAT
>JAHEBE010000391.1 GCA_024642365.1 Algoriphagus sp. | reverse complement strand
GATTTACTTGGATTGACTTAAGCTATGATAGATTCAAATCATATCATCGCAGTCTCGGGCTTAAACAAGTCATTTGGAGAAAATCATGTGCTTAAGGATTTTGAAATGACTCTTTCCAAAGGTGAAAACTTGGTAATCCTTGGGAAATCAGGCTCTGGGAAATCAGTTCTTATTAAATGCATCATTAAGCTAATGGAGCCTGATTTGGGAGAAATTGTTGTATTGAATCAAAAAATTAACGAATTGGATCAGGATGAAATGGATTTACTTCGAAAAGATGTCGGCTTTCTTTTTCAAAGTAATGCGCTATACGATTCCATGACGATTCGGGAAAACTTAGAGTTTCCATTGCGAAGACATTGGAGTAGGACCGACCGTGAAAGTAAAGCTGAAGAAGCAGTAATGGAAGCTTTGGAGGATGTGGGGCTTTCACATACCGTCAATATGATGCCCTCCGAATTGTCTGGAGGAATGCGAAAGCGAATTGCCTTAGCAAGGACGTTGATTTTGAAACCTAAGGTGATTTTGTATGATGAGCCGACCACAGGCTTAGACCCGATTACAGCCCGAGAAATTAGCGAGTTGATGATATCAATTCAAAAGAAGTATAAAGCTTCTTCAGTGATTATCTCTCATGATATGAACTGTATTAAAATGACTTCAAATAGAGTGATCACGCTTATCGAAGGGAGAAATTATGTCGCTGATACGTATGAAAACTTAATGAACATGACCGATCCAAAAGTGAGCGAATTCTTTAGATAAAATGAAAAAAGAACGAAACATAGCGAATGCAAAACTTGGCGCCTTAGTACTGGCAAGTACGATATTTCTGGTTTTTTCACTTTACCTCATTGGTAAAAACCAGAATATTTTTGGCTCATCCATCCGTGTATTTGCTGAAATGAAAAACGTAAATGGGCTTCTTTCTGGAAATAATGTCCGATTTAAAGGGATGGATGTAGGGACTGTGAGTGGAATAGAAATGCTAAATGATACCACGATCCAAGTGGAACTTTTAATTCATAAATCGATGCAGCCATTTATCAAAAGCAATTCTAAAACTACCATCAACACAGATGGGATAATGGGAAATAAGATCCTTCATATCAATCCTTTGCCGGAAGATGCACCGACTTTGATGCCTGGCGATATTCTTTATGCCTTGCCTCAAATCAACACGGATGAAATGCTCGAAACGCTAAACTCAACAGGAAATTACCTCGAAAAATCCCTGATCAACTTATCTGAAATCACGGATAAGCTCAACCAAAGTGAGGCGATTTGGACTTTGCTTTCTGACCCATCATTAGTCAATGATATAAAACTTGCTATTAATGAATTTAAGTATGCCGGAGCAAACGCGAAGTTGATTACAGAATCAGGGAGAAACATACTTACTTCTTTCGAAAAAGGAGATGGGCTTGTAAATTCCTTGTTCACAGATAGCCTTATGAATTCAAATTTTGAAGGGACTTTGGAACATCTGCAAAACTCTAGTGCAGAAGCTTCTGAGATGCTGGTGAAAATCAATCTTTTGCTTCAGAATATAGAAAAAGGTGAAGGTACTGCTGGCTTGATATTACAGGATTCGGTATTTCGGATTCAGGTAGAGCAAACACTTCAAAACCTTGAATCAAGTACTTTCAAATTAAATGAGAATATGGAAGCATTGAAGTCTAATTTCTTTTTTAGGGGATATTTTAAAAAACAGGAGAAAGCAAAACGAAAAGCAGAAAAAAATAACTTTTAGATTTTCCCTCTTGATAGAATCCACGAAGAAAGATTGAACTGATTCGTATGAAGGTGAAATATGGCTAGGTTTCAATCTGGATTTGACCGCGAGCGAACAAAAATGTCCGACAAAACCAATCAAAAAAATCAAAAATCATTGATTCTGTTTGATTTAAAAGGATTTTTGGTGGCATAATACTGGGATGAATAGTTGAAAAAATACCGCAACTATTATGAGAAAACTTTCCTTTTACCTCCCCTTACTTATATTTTTCCTTTTAGGAAGCTGTTCGATTGCTTCACCCTTTCAGTACGATGGTGAGCCTTATTTAAGCCAGAATTTCACGTTGAATGGAGCTGGTGACTTGAAAGTTGAAACTTCCGGAGCCTCAGTTTTCGTGTCAGGAACAAGTGGTAACACTGTCACTGTAGACATGTATGTCCAATACCGCGGAAAAGAAATCGATCGTGAAAACGCAGAAGTAGAAGCTTTACTTGAGGAGTACTCCTTGGATTTTTCACAAAATGGAAATACCATTGAAATTATTGCAAAGCAAAATTCTGGATGGAATTGGGATTCAAACGATCGTTTGAGATTATCATTTAAAATTCAGGTGCCGCACCAAATGTCAACGAATTTGAGATCCAGTGGAGGTTCTATTTCTTTGACTGAATTAACTGGTTCGCATGAAATTAATACCAGTGGAGGCAGTATTAGTATTTCGAAAAGTGATGGGGAAATCAATACAAGAAGTTCTGGCGGATCTTTTAAGTTGGAAGAATTTAGAGGTGAAGTAGCAGTACAAACCAGTGGAGGATCGGTCAAAATTAGTCAAGTGACTGGCCCGGTTTCCGTTGGTTCTTCTGGTGGATCTGTCACTTTGGAAGCGATCACTGGGAGCATCAATGCTTCTACAAGCGGTGGGTCTATAAAAGCTCAATTGTCTGATTTAGAAACTGGCCTTACTATGAAAAGTAGCGGAGGAAGTATTACAGCTAGTGTGCCAGCAGGTTTAGGATTAGATCTGGATCTTAGAGGAGGCCGGGTCAATACTACCCTTGA
>JAHEBE010000084.1 GCA_024642365.1 Algoriphagus sp. | reverse complement strand
ACAGAAAAAATAATCCCTCCGACCAATCATACACGGCATCACTTTTTGCAAAAGGAATTAATAAAATTGCTCAAAAAGTTGGGGAAGAGGCAGTGGAGATAGTGATTGAAGCCAAAGATGATAACAAGGATTTGTTTCTAGGGGAAGCGGCAGATTTGATGTTTCACTATCTAGTACTCTTGGAAGCTAAGGGTTATGAACTAGATGAAGTGATGCAGGTACTTATCCAACGGCATAAAAAATAAACTAGAAAAAATTACTCAAAAAAAATCCCAACCTGTTCAAGTTGGGATTTTTTGTTTTAATAGGCTGGAAACTCTTGTTGAAGTCCTTTGAAGGCATCAATCATCTCCCATTTTGGTCTATAGAAAGTATCCATCATTCGACCGCTTACTGTACCGTTTTTCAAATATTGAATCGCTGCGGCAAATCGCAAATCTCGCTGATCTCCCCAATTATATTGAGGGGAGTCACCAACTGTAAAGTCTGCAGGGAATCCATCGAAATATTCAGCTTTCCCTTGGGAGTTAGCAGTGGCAAAGGTGATCGGAACCAACTCTACGTTTTTATCAACCAGGATTCTGTTATAACGGGAAAGCGGGAAAGAACCCACTGGTTTTCCAAACGTATTGTCTCCAATTTGCACCAGATCTAAGTAAGGATCTAAGCTATTCATCACTAATTCTGAAGCAGACGCCGAACCTCTGGAAGTAATAAATATGATTCTACTTAAATTAATTCCACCTAATTTCTTGAAGATCGCACTAGATTGAAGTGAAGTTTTTAAAGAATTCAGCTTATTGGTATACATCAATTTGTTAGTGTTTCCAGGCTGAATTAGATAATTCATAATCTGCTCCGCTACTGCTACAGAACCCCCACCATTATATCTCAAGTCAATAATCAATTCGTTGATACCTTGTGAATCAAAAAACTCCATGGAGCTTTTCACTTCATTACTCGAGGTAGGAGATAATCCTGCAGTTGCTTTAAAGCTTTGATATACCCAATAACCAACTTTTTTTGTCCCTACAGTGAAGACTTCTTGATGTAAAACGGAGTTTGACTGATATTCAGCTTTTGTGTTGGTCCGAGTGGTGGTAGTTCCGTCGGGTAATTTAAAAGTGAATGTATTGGTGATTCCTGGATCGGAAGGCCCCAATTTGAAATCATATCCTCCGGTGGAAGTTTTATATTCCGGAATGGATTTCCCATTCATTCCCACGATTTCCCAACCTCTTTGCCAGCCATCTTTACCTGCAGGAGCCTCACTAAACACATAACTTAAATATAATCGCTCACTAGCATCAAATGAAAACCCAAAACCATGTCCCGCATTTTTACCTACAAAAGCATTATTAAATGATTCCTGAGTGGTTAAATAGGAGAATCGATCGAGTGGTTTAAAGATGATTGCATCGAGATAAGCTTCGTTTGTGTCGAAATCAGCAGCTTTTGGTGCTGCAGGTAATTCTTTGTTCCAGAAATACCACTCTGCCATAGTTTCATAGATGGCATCTTTGACAACGGAATTATTAGCGTCTGGGATGGGATCATCTTCCTTTGGACCGCAAGCCCAAAAGCTGATCAATACCAAACCAAGTACCCACTTCACTTGCTTCATATAGAATTGATTGATTGTCTGAAAGATTAGATACGAAGATCTTGGCAATAAGGATTAATTAAATTGCGGTATCGTATACTTTGACTGTACTCCACATCGAAGAATATTTTTCAATAAACTCCAAATGAAGAGGATCAGTCTGATAAGCAAGCTGATCTTCTAAACTATCGAAAAAGACCGTACAAGAAACTTGAAAACTGTGATCCACTACCTCACGGTCTGCGGTGGCAGCAGGTACACCTGCGATGAATTTGGCAACATCTTTACACCGGCCTAGCATGGGAACGGCCTCTGTTAAAAATTCCTGTGTGTTGTTCTTGTCATGCAACCAGAAGTATACTTGATGAATCATTTTTTGCTTTGCCATATCTTTTGCTATTGTTGAAATTGGAAGAATAGAGACTGTACTCATTACTCCCAAGGTTTTGATAAAATTTCTTCTTGATTTCATAGTGATTTCTTGAAATGTGCCTTTTAATGAATGGGATTAAGTTTTCACAAAGGCTGTTAAAGATAAATATTTATATCGCTTCTTGATGTATAGCTCGTGTCACAAAGCAAATTTTAGCAATATGGGAAAACAAAAAAAATCCCTCAAACATTCGCTTGAGGGATTTTTCTAGGCTGAATTTAAAGATTAGGCATCTTTCTTCGCCATTCTTGTTCTTTCACCTTCGTCCAAGAAGATTTTTCTCATTCGGATTGACTTAGGAGTGATCTCTAAGTACTCATCTTTTTGGATGTATTCCATAGATTCTTCCAAAGAGAATTTCTTTGCAGGCACAATTCGAACGTTATCATCAGAGCCCGAAGCTCTCATGTTGGTTAGTTTTTTTCCTTTCTGCACGTTTACCACGATGTCATTGTCACGAGAGTTTTCCCCGATTACCTGACCTGCGTAAAGCTCATCTCCTGGATCTACGAAGAAAGTACCACGGTCTTGTAATTTATCAATGGCATAGGCAGTACACTGTCCACCTTCCATTGAAATCAATGAACCATTCACACGTCCCGGGATTGGGCCTTTGAAAGGCTCATAAGCTGTAAATCGGTGATTCATGATTGCTTCTCCTTGAGTGGCAGTAAGCATGTTATTTCTCAAACCGATTAGACCTCTAGAAGGAATTTTGAATTCCAAGTGTTGCAAATCACCTTTTGGCTCCATGATTAGCAATTCACCCTTTCGTTGAGTAGCTAATTCAATTACTTTTCCAGAAGTTTCTTGAGGCACATCGACCACTAGGGTTTCAATAGGCTCACATTTCACTCCGTCGATATCTTTGAAGATTACTTGTGGCTGTCCTACTTGAAGTTCGTAACCTTCTCTTCTCATTGTCTCAATTAATACAGACAAGTGAAGAATACCACGACCATAGACCAGGAATTTATCTTCTGAGTCAGTTGACTCCACTCTCAATGCAAGATTTTTCTCAGTTTCTTTCATCAATCGATCTCTCAAGTGACGAGAAGTCACAAATTTTCCTTCTTTTCCGAAGAAAGGAGAGTTGTTGATCGTAAAGAGCATATTCATTGTCGGCTCGTCGATAGAGATACGAGGAAGTGCTTCTGGATTATCTACATCCGAAATAGTATCACCAATCTCGAAATCTTCGATTCCAGTCACAGCACAGATATCACCTGCTAAAACTTCAGTCACTCTATGTTTGCCAAGACCCTCAAATACATGAAGTTCTTTTACTTTCATTTTTTTGATCGAACCGTCAGCTTTCATCAAAGCGATTTGTTGGTTCTCTTTGATAGATCCTCTTTTTACTCTACCGATGGCAATTCGACCTACGAAGCTGGAATAATCCAATGAGGTGATTTGCATCTGAAGTGTTCCTTCGTCGATTTTTGGAGCAGGGATATGTTCCAAAATAGCGTCCAATAGCGGAAGGATGGAATCTGTTGGGTTTTTCCAATCTGGTCCCATCCAGTTTTGCTTCGCTGAACCATAAAGAGTTTGGAAGTCCAATTGATCTTCGGTAGCGTCCAAATTGAACATCAACTCGAATACTGCCTCATGAACCTCGTCAGGACGACAGTTTTCTTTGTCTACTTTATTGACAACAACGATTGGGGTCAAACCCAAATCAAGCGCTTTGCCTAATACAAATCTTGTTTGAGGCATAGGCCCTTCAAAGGCATCCACCAAAAGGATTACGCCATCTGCCATTTTCAAAACACGTTCCACTTCACCACCGAAATCGGCGTGACCTGGGGTGTCAATGATATTGATTTTAGCTTCTTTATATCGTACAGATACGTTTTTTGAAAGAATAGTAATTCCTCTTTCACGCTCCAAATCATTGCTGTCTAGGATCAAATCATCGAATTGCTGATTTTCTCTAAAGATTTTAGAAGCGTGAATGATCTTATCCACGAGTGTAGTCTTGCCGTGGTCAACGTGTGCGATAATCGCGATATTCCTAATATTCAACATGGTTTGCGGTATTGAAGGCGCAAAAGTACGAATAATATTTGGGAGTAGGGTTATGGAATTATAAAGTCTTAAAAATCAAGGATAGGGTCAAAAAAATATTTTAACAATTTAAAATTTCTTAATTGTTTATAAAAACCTTCTATTAACAATTCGATCACAAATTCGAATTCGGGATAAGCCTTTTCTTGCCTTTAACCGCAAATGGAAGGCCCTGAGAATTTTTCAAATTTCCTCTTTTGCAAGTTTGGCATGTAATTCCAAAAGGAGTGGGAGAGCCGCCGAGCCATACCACTCTTTCATTTCCATCTTCAATATCCCAGCTTGAATCGAAGGGTCCGAGGCAGTCAATTTTTCTGCTTCTTCAAGTGATTCTACATTGAAAAAAAATAACCCCCGAAGTTCTTCGTTTCCAAAAAAGGGGCCTGCTAATACGAGCTTTCCTTCCTCTGCTAATCGGTTAATATTTGCCATGTGTCCTGCTTGAAATTTCTCGCGCTCTTCAGATGAATATTCCGAAACTCGATCCCCGCGATAGAGGAAAGCGATCACATATTTTTTCATCCCATAGTCGTCAGCTCCTACCTGTTTTGCAAGTTCTGGATCGTAAGAAGTTTGAGCATTTGCAACCATTGATGTCGCAATAAATAGTGCGATAAGAGTCAGGAAATTTTTCATGGCCTGTTAATTATTTGATTCTGTCCGCTGCAATATGAGAATTTATCTTTTAGCGGAAAGTAAAATTATTCATCAAATCTGAACCCGAAAACAGGGCTGAATTAAAATCAGAAATTTCGCCAAGGCAAATAAAAAATTCACTGGATTTACACTTGTTATCGAAGCAATTCGATTCGGGATTTGGTTGTGATTTTCAACCTAAAAACAAGCTAGGCTTTAGTCTGGGAGAGGCTTAAAATCTATACTATTTCTACCCACTATGCTTTCCCAAATTCTGCATAATTGCTTAGGATTCTCCGATAGGAGGGGGAAGGTGTTTTGCAGCAAATTTAGAAATGCACGCTTGAAGTTTTTCATGTTTTAAATGCCATTGAAAGGTTTATTTCGAGCGCCATCAGGTTGGTTTGGTCCAAATGCCTCTTTCACCTCCATAAATCCAAAGCTTTAATTTTTGAAAAAATTAATAGTCTAATTTACTTTATTAAAAATTATCTAACTAATTGATTTAAATTAATATATAGTATTTTTAGATAAAACATAATATGTGTTGTCTAAAAAAATTAGACTAGACTAAAAAATATAATTTCTTAATTTTAGTTCAAAAAAATCGTTAAGTTGATTGGTGCAGCCTATTTTTCAAAAAATGTAACTCCGACTAGTTCTAAGATATTTTGCAATAACCGCACCAAACAAAAGGCAGTTTATTTGTGTCTCAATTTGGGAGTTGTTTTGATCCTAGTTTCATTTTTGGAGCATCCTTTTGTTGAAAAAAAATAACTGAATTCAACACAGCTTTATTTCTAAAATTGCTTAGAAAAAATAGCCTATTGAGCCATCTTTTTTCTGCGATAAAATGAAGTCCTTTTGCTTAGGTTTTCACTTAAATTTTAACCTGATTTTTTATTTCTTTTTGATAATTTTTAGCTCAAAGAAAGACTAGGCATACCAATTGATCTCTTTGACGAATCAGTACAGAAATTGGAATTTTACCAATTGATTGCTCAAGAAGATAATAATCCGATTAACTTATATTTGGACAGGGCTTTTGAATAATTTCCGTATTTTTGACCTATCAAAATGATCTAATGAGCGAAGAAGAAGACGACAAAAAACCTTTTCTTTCCAAAAAGTTTGACAAGTTTTTTACAGGCTTAGCAAATGCTTGGAGTTTTGTGAGAAGATTTTTCAGTGAGGTGTTTTTACCTCCATACGAGTTCAAAGAAATAATCCACCAGTGTTATCGAATTGGAGTAGAATCGCTCCCACTTATATCCTTAACAGGGTTTATAGTTGGAATAGTTTTTACTAATCAATCCAGGCCATCTCTTACCGAATTTGGAGCTGCCTCTTGGTTGCCTTCCTTAATCTCTATTGCGGTTGTTAGGGCAATGGGACCCTTGGTTACTGCTTTGATCGCGGCAGGTAAGGTTGGCTCTAGTATTGGAGCTGAAATTGGTTCTATGAAAGTAACGGAGCAGATTGATGCGATGGAAGTTTCGGCTACGAACCCTTTTAAATTTTTGGTGGTCTCCCGCGTATTAGCTACTACTTTGATGATTCCATTATTAGTGATGTATACAGATTTTGTGGCATTAATGGGATCTTTTCTAAGTGTCAATGCAAATGAAAAGGTGAGTATGTCCACCTTTTTTGTTCAAGTATTTGAATCGATAACATTCTTGGACATATTCTCTTCTGTACTAAAATCCATTCTTTTTGGATTTACAATAGGAATAGTAGGTTGTTATAAAGGATATAATTCAAATAAAGGAACGGAGGGTGTAGGCCAAGCAGCCAACTCAGCCGTGGTTATTTCCATGTTCTTAATCTTTATCGAGGAGCTTTTGGTTCTTCAAGTTGTAAATGCCATTCGTGGAATGTAAGCTATGGAAGATAAGGTAGTAGAAATAAAAGGACTCAAAAAGGCTTTCGGTGACTTGAAAGTACTTCAAGGCGTCGATTTGGATTTGCACAAGCGGGAGAATCTTGTTGTCTTGGGAAAATCAGGCTCTGGAAAATCTGTATTGATTAAGATAATGGTTGGTCTGCTTCGCCAGGATGCTGGAATGATGAAAGTATTAGGACAAGAAGTATCCACTCTAAATACTAAAGCTTTAAATGCGCTTCGGCTAAAGATTGGATTTTCATTCCAAAACTCAGCTTTATACGATAGTATGACCGTCCGGGAAAATATGGAATTCCCTTTAGTTCGAAATGTAAAAAACTTAACTAGAGGAGAGATAACGCATAAAATCGAAGAACTTTTGGATAGTGTTGGGCTTCCTCAATCGATTAATCAAATGCCTTCGGAATTGTCTGGAGGGCAGAAAAAACGAATCGGTGTAGCTCGAACGCTTATTTTGAACCCTGAGATAATGCTCTATGATGAACCTACTGCAGGTTTGGATCCAATTACTTGTAGTGAGATCAACAACCTTATCAATGAAGTAAGAGAGCGCTATAATACGTCCTCCATAGTTATTACACACGATTTGACCTGTGCTAAAGACACTGGCGATCGTATGGCAGTTCTTTTGGATGGACAATTCAAATCAATTGGGTCTTTTGATGAAGTTTTTACCAATGCTGATGATCAGCGGGTAAAATCTTTTTACGATTATAATTTCATTCAATCATAAAATAAATCGCTGAGAAGGCTACCGAAAAGTAGAAATCTCATTCGGTGAATTCGATGAGGCAATTATTAAAACAATTATTAACACATGAAAGGTGAAAATAAAAGATCAGTCATAGTTGGCATTTTTGTCTTTTTAGGCATCGCCATTTTGGTTACTGGCATTTTGACTCTAGGAGGTCAACAGAAGAAGTTTGTGAAAGCCATCCATCTTAAAGCTGTTTTTGATGACATTGGAGGTTTGCAAACAGGAAATAACATTTGGTTTTCGGGGGTAAAAATAGGCACTGTCCGAAAAATCAATTTTTATGGTGATTCACAGGTAGAAATAGAGATGAATGTGGAAGAAGCCGTGGTAGAATTTATTCGAAAAGATTCAAAAGCCACTATTAGCTCTGATGGATTGATTGGTAACAAGATCATTGTGATTTATGGAGGGACGACTTTAGCGCCTCCTGTTCAAGATGGCGATCGATTGGAGTCTGTAATGCCATTGGATACCGATAAAATGATGGAAACACTTCAAGTCAACAATGAGAATCTAGTTGAAATTACAGCGGATTTGAAAACATTGACCTCAAAGTTGGCCGCCGGTGAAGGTATCGTTGGTGCAGTGATGACTGATTCTGTCTTAGCACAAAATTTCAAATCGATCTTATCCAATTTGAATACAGCATCCATCAACAGCAATCGTATGTTGACTGATTTGAACAAATTCACGGCTAAATTGAATCAGGAAGGCAATCTTTTCAATGATTTGATTACCGATAAAACGATCGCTCCCGAAATTAAAGCAACAGTTCAGAGCTTGAAGTCTTCGGCAGAAAACACGCAGAAGATGACAGAGGAATTGAAGCTGATCACGGATAAGTTTAATTCTAATGACAATGCAATCAGTGTATTTTTGAATGATCCACAATTTGCGGCGGATTTGAAAAGTACCATGATCAATACCGATTCTGCCACATACAATTTAAATAGAGGACTTGAGGCCTTAGAATATACTTGGCCATTCCGAAAAGGATTTAAGAAAAAAGCCAAAGAAGAGGCTAAATCAAACAATTGATTGGATTAGCTTCTTTTTAGAAAGCCCGCGGAATGATTTTCCGAGGGCTTTTTTTATTTAAAAACATGTTTTCTGATTCAAGATCCTAATCCGATTTAATCCGGTTTATCTAAGCTTATTCCCTTTTATCCCTTGAGATAAATCTTATTTTTGTGAACAAACCAATTACCAACCTATGAAATCTATTAACCCTTCGAATACACCAGCTTGGGAAAGACTAAAAGCCCTTTCTGAAAAATATAATAACCTTCAAATTCTGTCCCTTTTTGATGAAAAAGAGCGCTTTGAGCGATATAGTATCGAATTGGAAGATATGCTTGTGGATTATTCTAAAAATCGAGTCAATGATGAAATCCTAAATGCCTTGAGGGATCTAGCGGAGGAAACTGAATTGACTGATGCCATTAAAAGTATGTTTGATGGAAAACCAATAAATCAAACAGAAGGTCGAGCAGTCTTGCACACTGCATTGCGTAATCGTAGTGGGCATGCAGTTTATCAAGATGGAAAAGATGTCATGCCTGAGGTAAATGCTGTTTTGGCTCAAATGAAGTCATTTGCGGATAAGGTGAATCAGGGTAATTGGCTTGGATATACCGGCAAACCAATCAAGTCATTAGTCAATATTGGAATAGGGGGTTCAGATTTGGGGCCAGTGATGGTGACAGAAGCACTTAAACCTTACCAAGCTGAAAATTTAGAGATCTTCTTTGTGTCGAATGTTGATGGAACTCATATTGCCGAGACCCTTAAAAAAGTCGACGCCGAGACCACTTTGTTCTTTATTGCTTCCAAGACATTTACCACGCAGGAGACGATGACAAATGCGCATTCTGCTAGAAATTGGTTTCTAGAACATGCCAAATCGGAAACTGCCGTTGCAAAACATTTCGTGGCACTTTCTACCAATTTAGCAGGAGTAGAGGCTTTTGGAATTGATCCTGCCAATATGTTTGCCTTTTGGGATTGGGTTGGAGGTCGATATTCGCTTTGGTCTGCCATTGGACTTCCAATAGCTTGCGCAATAGGGTTTTCAAATTTTGAGCAATTGCTGGCAGGTGCACATTCCATGGATGAGCATTTTAGACATTCCCAGTTTAATCGAAATATCCCTGTAATACTTGCTTTGATCGGTATATGGAATACTAATTTCCTTGGCGCAGCATCAGAAGCTATTTTACCATATGACCAATACTTACATCGATTTGCTGCTTATTTCCAACAAGGAAATATGGAAAGTAATGGAAAATATGTTAGCCGATCAAGTGAAAAAGTAACCTATACCACTGGCCCGATCATTTGGGGTGAACCTGGCACAAATGGACAGCATGCTTTTTATCAATTGATCCATCAAGGCACTCATTTAATTCCTTGTGATTTTATTGCCCCAGCGATTTCACATAACCCTATCGGAGATCATCATCCTAAATTGCTGTCTAATTTCTTTGCGCAAACCGAGGCTTTGATGAAAGGAAAATCTTTGGACCAAGTCCATGCTGAAATGGCTAAAGCAGGGAAATCTGAAAAGGAAATTGAGCAAATCGCTCCACACCGTGTATTTGAAGGTAATAGACCGACAAATTCTATTTTGGTAAAAAAGATCACTCCCTATTCACTAGGGATGCTGATCGCAATGTATGAACACAAAATTTTTGTGCAGGGAGCCATTTGGAACATTTTCAGCTTTGATCAATGGGGCGTGGAACTAGGTAAGGTTCTAGCGAATGGAATCCTGCCAGAACTGAAAGATGGCGCATTAGTTTCATCCCATGACGGATCTACAAATGGTCTAATCAATGCCTATAAGAAAATGAGATAAAAAAGCCGATGTTAGAATTCAAGCGAACAGACGGAATGGATCCTGATTTTTCCCTACTTGTTTCTCAGTTAGATGCTTATTTAGCTGAGAAAGATGGGTTGGAGCACAATTTCTACCATCAATTTA
>JAHEBE010000083.1 GCA_024642365.1 Algoriphagus sp. | reverse complement strand
ATTCTGGGTTGATTTTGAGTGTGTAAACGAATATCCTCCAATACATATTTTACTAAGGCTTGGCCTAGCCCTTTCCCCCGAAATTCTTTAAGCACTGCAAATCTTTCTAATTTGATTCCATGATCAGTTATTCTCCAACGGGCCGCACCAACTGGCTGCCCTTCAAATTTCACAAGAAAATGTGATGAAGTTTCCTCAAACTGGTCACGCTCGAGGCTAGCGTCTACTTTTTGTTCTAAGACAAAAACCTTTCTTCTGATTTCAAAAGCTTGTTCAAGCTCTTGAGAATTAGTTATTTTTTCTAGGATTAGACTCATTTTTGGCGATGTCTTTTTCAGCTTGATCTTTTTCGTAAGCTTCAATAATAGCCTTGACAAGTTTATGTCGAATGACATCCTTACCGCTCAAGCTCACAACTCCAATTCCTTTGACCCCATCCAAGATCTTTAGGGCTTCAGAAAGCCCTGATTTCTGGCGAACAGGTAAATCGACTTGAGTTTGATCACCAGTAATAATCACGCGAGAATTTGGACCCATTCGAGTTAAAAACATCTTAATTTGCTCACTAGTAGTATTTTGAGCTTCATCTAACAAAACAAATGCATCATGGAGCGTACGTCCTCGCATGTAAGCCAACGGTGCAATTTCAATGACACGTGTTTCTTGGTAATACTTTAACTTTTCAGGAGGGACCATATCCTGAAGGGCATCGTAAATCGGTCTTAAATAAGGATCCAATTTTTCTTGAAGATCTCCTGGAAGGAAACCTAAGTTTTCCCCAGCTTCGACTGCAGGTCTTGTAATGATTATTCGCTTTACTTCTCGATTTTTCAAAGCCCGAACGGCCAGTGCAACGGCGATATAGGTTTTGCCTGTTCCTGCTGGTCCAAGCGCGAATACCAAGTCATTTTTCATTGCCGCCTCGACCAACTTTCGTTGGTTGGCTGATTTAGGTTTGATGACCAAACCTTTATTTCCAAACACGATCACCTGATCTCGGTTGGCTTCTTCAAACGGGATACCTTCTACATCCAGGTAATCTTTTACATTCTCTGGCGTCAAATGACCAAAACGGTCTACATGTTCTAAAAGTAAATTGAGGATATCATTGATCCGCAGAATTTCAGGAGCTCCTCCTTGAATCCGGATCTCATTGCCTCTTGAAATTATTTTACTCTGGGGGAAAGCAGCGGCGATTTGCCTAATATTTTCATTGGCTTGGCCTAAAAACTCTGCCAAGGGGACATTTTCTAAAGTGATTACTTTTTCGACCAAGCTATTTTATAGATTTAATTTTCTTTGAAGGCTAAAGATTAAAATTTCTATTTTTGTTCTAATCCCTTCTAAACAAAAGTACAAAATTTTAATATACTTGCTTCTATGGCAATTGTGACCTTCCTCTCAGATTTCGGGGATAAAGATTATTACGTTCCTGCGGTGAAAGCCAAAATATTGGCCATCAATCCGCAGCTAAATATTATAGACCTCGCCCATAATATTCCTGCATTTGACATTGCGCATGCTGCTTTCGTCCTAAAATCAACCTTTCGCGACTTTCCTAAAGGCACTGTTCACCTAGTTGCAATCAATACGACAGGAAGCATCACGCATGGTTTTATCGGAATAAAATTAGAAGAGCATATTTTTATTGGTCCAAATAATGGGATTTTGAGCCTATTGGCTGATCAAGACCCAGGCATTATGGTCCAATTTGCCGACATTCATGTAAAGGACAGCTCATTTCCTGCTAAAGACATCTTGGCTCCAATCGCTGGAAAAGTGGCCAGCGGTGCGGCAATCCATGATTTTGGTGGGCCATTGACCAATTTCAGAAAACTCATGTCTCGTCAGCCGAAGGCCACAAGAGAAAAAATCGTCGGTCACGTGCTCCGAGTTGATTGTTATGGAAATCTAATCACGAATATCCGAAAGGATATTTTTGATAAGCTAAACCCAGGGAAATTCAGTATCGAATTTGGTAGAGAATCGCTTAACAAACTTCACAAAGGCTATGATCAAGTAGAACCAGGTGATTGCTTTGCATTCTTCAACAGTTTGGATTTATTAGAAATAGGGATTTACCATGGAGATGGTGGCGGCTTGTTGGGTTTAAAGTACGACAGCATGATCCAAATTAATTTTGAAGCCTAATGCTGATACGTACCGTTCGAATGACTTTTAAGGAAGATTGCGTTGCCGATTTCTTGGAAAATTTTGAGAAAAATAAAGTTGCTATTCGGAATTTCCCTGGTTGTGAGCATTTAGAACTCTGGGAGGATGAAAATGAAAAAAATATTTTTTTGACTTTTAGCCATTGGCAAAGTGAGGAAGCTTTAAATCAATACCGTGATTCTGAGCTTTTTAAAACTGTCTGGAGCTTTACCAAGACACTTTTTGCCGATCGTCCAGTTGCTTTCAGCTCAAAAAAATTGCAGGAAGTCAATTCCTGAGGTTGGAGGGAAAAGAATTTGTTTTCATATTTGCAACCCGTTTAGCACATAACGGTGCCGAGTCAAACGATAAGTTAGACTTACTGAAAGCCCAGATGGCGGAATCGGTAGACGCGTTGGTCTCAAACACCAATGCCGCAAGGCGTGCCGGTTCGACTCCGGCTCTGGGTACACAAAACCCCTTCAGATGAAAATTTGAAGGGGTTTTCTTTTTTTAGGAAACAAAAAAAAGACCCGCATTCCTGCGGGTCTTTTCTAAATTCTAATTTAAACTTTCTGATTTCTAATTTCCTCTCAAAATCTCCATAGGAGGCTGATTGATGATCTTCCGACCATTGAGCCATCCCAATACGATTGTCAATCCGGTAATCGCCAGGTAAAGCATCCCTGCTTCTAGCCATGCACCTCGGAACTGGATATTAAAGACAAACTCGCTCAAAAGCCAAGTCGCTCCGAAGGAAAGTATAATTCCGGATAGAGAGGCAAGACTTCCTAAGAAGAAGTATTCTAGCGTATTAATCTTACTAACGATTGCCGAGCTGGCACCTAATGTTCGAAGCAAAATACTCTCTCGCATCCGCTGATACTTACTGATGATCAAGGAACTGATCAGTACCAAAATTCCAGTAGCTATACTGAAAAAGGCCATAAATTGAATAACAAAGCTGATTTTTCCCAAGATCTCTTCCAGCGTTTCCACGATTGCTCCTAGATTGATGATCGAAATATTCGGAAAGCGTCGCACGATTTCAACTTGGACATCTGCCGCCTGCCGATCATTTTTTGTTTTGGTGATGAGCACATGAAATTTTGGGGCTTGCTCCAGCACTTGATTTGGGAAAAGTACTAGGAAGTTGGTCGAAACTTGGTTGAATTTCACATCTCTGAAACTTCCGATATATGTTTTGATCGGTCTACCCTGTACATTAAAGATGATCTCATCGCCAATCTTCAGACCATTTCCTTCACCAAATCCTTTTTCCAAGGACACAAACACACTATCTCCCCGCGCTCCTAGTGGAATTAACTCTCCTGCTGTCAAAGTTTCTGAGGAGATCAAAGTGTCCCGATACGTCACACGAAACTCCCGATTGTAGAGCCATCTGGAGTAATTTTCCTCATCGGATAGCTCTTCATTTTCTTTTTTATCGATTCCGTTAATTTCATCTAGCAACATCGTCACTATTGGAACTTCCTGCATGATCGGCAGGCCTTTTGATTCAATAGCTTCTTTCACATCTCCCAATTGTGCTGTCTGAATATCAAACATGAGCATATTGGGTTGATCTTCTTTATCCGCAAATTTTGCTTCCTCAAGCAATTGATTTTGGAGAAAAAACAGCGTAGAAATCATCGCGGTACCTAGTCCAATCGTCGCAATTAAGGAAACGGTTTGGTTATTTGGTCGATAGAGATTTGCTAAAGATTGACGCAAAGTGTACTCAAACGAGATCGGTAAAAACCGTCTCACTGCCCATATTATCAATTGAGCGACTGCCCAAAGGATGCCAAATGCAAACACAACAAATCCCGTGAAACCAAAGGCAAGCATCACATTTTTCAGTAGATAGAAGCTAAAACCCCAGATAAAAGCTAAAATCCCAACGATGACTAACCAGCGCAATGGGTCTTTTAGCATGGTCGAATCGGCGGTTTCCGGTCGAAGAGTAGCCATCGGAGAGACATTTCGAACTTTCAATAATGGCAAAAGCGCAAATAAAACGGAGACGAATAAACCTGTTATAATCCCAAAACCTACTGAAACCCAAGAGATCCCAAAGGTCACCTCAACCGGTAGAAAATCAGCAAATACCGCAGGTAAAATAAATTGAAGAAGTGTCCCTAAAAATGCGCCAAGGATAGCGCCGACTAATCCCATGATTTTGATTTCAGTCAGGTAAATCAAGAGGACATCCCGAGAGGAAACTCCAAGACATCGAAGCACTGCTACGGAAGCAAGCTTTTCCTTAACAAACACATTGACAGCACTGGCAACACCAACACATCCGAGCAATAGAGCGATGAAAGCCACCAAACTCAAAAAGTTGGAAAGGTTGGCAAAAGATCGACCGGTAGATCGCTTTCGGTCTTCCACGGTATCGGCATCAATTCGCTCGATCTCCCAAGCATCTTCAAATGGCTTGATCAACGCTTCTACATCCGTGTTTTCTGCAAAAAGAAAATATCGATTGTAATTTACCCGCGATCCATATTGTACCAATCCGGTCTCTTCCAAATAGGCTTGCGGAATATATACGGCTGGGGCTACAGTGGCTGTAATACCGGTTTGTCCTGGGACTTTTTGGAGTTCACCGACCACTTCAAATTCCACTTCCCCAACTTTAATCAAGTCACCTACCTGAGCATTGAACTGAGCTAACAAGGTTTTCTCAACCAAGGCTTTTTTTCCACCAGCACGAAAATCCGCCGTAGCATTAGCCGGAATCGTCTCGAAAAATCCATAGAAAGGAAAGGCTCCTTCCAAGGCCCTCACCTGAGTCAACCGGCTTGCACCAGTCTTTGGAAAAGCAACCATCGAAGCAAAATTCACTTCAGAAGCCATTTGAGTAGCCAAACTATCTAAGGGTTGATCCCCAATGGGTTTGCTATTTTCTAACACCAAGTCTGCTCCTAAAAGCTCTTTGGCTTGATTATCAATATCTGCTGTTAAATTCTCACCGAAGGAACTGATCGCCACTAATGCAGCAATACCGACTACGATGGAGGACACAAAAAGCAAAAGGCGAGAAATGTTTTTTCGGAAATCCCGAAAAGCCATTTTTAAAATCCATCCAAAATCAGGCATGGGCATCCTCCTGTATTTTTCCTCCTTTGATATGAATGATTCGCTGAGTTTTAGCAGCCAATTCCAAATCGTGCGTCACCAAAACAAGGGTAGTTCCTTCTTCTTTATTCAAGTCAAAAATCAACTTTTCAATCATCTCGCCTGTCTCAGTGTCCAGATTTCCAGTTGGTTCGTCCGCAAAAAGGATTTTTGGTTCATTTGCAAATGCCCTAGCAATAGAAACCCGCTGCTGCTCACCACCTGAAAGTTGAGTAGGATAATGAGTCGCTCGATCTCCCAGGCCCACTTTGGCCAATAATTCTTGAGCTTTTTGACGCGCATCTTTTCGCTTCTTTAACTCCAAAGGAACCATCACATTTTCCAAGGCGGTCAAAGTTGGCAACAATTGAAAGTTTTGAAAAATAAAACCCACATTATGATTTCTAACTGAGGCGCGTTGATCTTCTGAGAGTTTTTCAAGAGCATTGCCATTCAGATTTACCGAACCAGTAGATCCAGAGTCTAATCCTGCACAAAGGCCAAGTAAAGTAGTTTTCCCAGATCCCGAAGGCCCTACAATAGCAAGAGTCTCTCCTGCTTGAATATCAAAATTTACCTCATCCAAAACAGTAAGTTTTCGGCTTCCGCTTTGATAGGTTTTACTTAGGTTTTTAATTGAAAGTATAGTCATTGATTTATTTGGTGAAACACAATCTTTAAAACGAGTGGTTTCGCGCTTTGTTAATTGAACGATAATGAACAGTTAATTCATAAATAACAGCAATTCAGCGGAATGTTAAATTAAAAATTAGACCAATGGTTGGAATTTAAAATTTAGAAAATCACACTAAATTTTAGAAAGTCTCCCTCCTCTTGAACTTTTTCCCATTATTTGCATTGTTTATTTGTAATTAAAGCCTCTTATGATTTCACATAAAAACTTAATCCCATTTTTCTTTATTGCATGTCTCGGCTTCTTTGCTTGCAATTCGGAGAAAAAAGAAACCGCAGAGAATGTTTCAGAAAATGTCGATTCAACAGCGATCCAATCGGAGCAAAAACTGATTTTATTCTTTGGAAATAGCCTTACCGCAGGATATGGAATTGATGCGGATGATGCGTTTGCAGGATTAACACAAAAACGGATTGATAGCCTCGATTTATCTTATAAAGTAATCAATGGAGGGCTTTCCGGGGAAACCACAGCAGGCGGGCTGAGTAGACTGGATTGGTTTTTAGAGGAAAAGCCAGAAATATTTATTCTCGAGCTAGGTGGCAATGATGGACTTCGTGGCATTGCTTTATCTGAAACAAAAAGTAATCTATTAAAGATGATTGATAAGGTTCGGGCAAAATTTCCCGATACGAAAATCATTTTAGCCGGAATGCAAATCCCGCCAAATATGGGACAGGACTATTCAAATGAATTCAAAGAAATCTATCCTGCTGTAGCACAAGAAAAAAATGTAATCTTGATTCCTTTCCTTCTCGAAAAAGTTGGAGGGATTCCTGAATTAAACCTTCCTGATGGGATTCACCCAACCGAAGAAGGTCATCAGTTGGTTTTTGAAACGATTTGGCCTTTCCTGGAAAGCGCGATATCAGGATCATAATCCGAATGAGAATAAAATAATCTTATGTTTTTTTGATCAAAAACTGATCAAACCCTCCTTGATTGGCTTTAAAAAGTTCTGCTTTTAAAGCCAATTTTTTTGTTATATCTTTTAGACTTAATTAAAATTTTTATCGAATGAGCTTTCAAATTAAAAATTCAGGAGAGGCCTATGACGTCATCATTGTAGGTTCTGGAGCTGGAGGAGGCATGGCCTCGAAGATCCTTTCAGAAGCTGGTCTGACCGTAGCAGTCATCGAAGCTGGTGGCGATTTTGACCCCGCAAAAGAAGAGGATCGAACTCAACTTCGTCCACCTTGGGAATCTATCCGACGTGGTGCTGGCACCCGAATTCGACCATTCGGCGATTTTGACGCTGCCATTGGAGGCTGGGATATCGAGGGAGAACCTTACACTCGAAAAAATGGAACCGAATTCGATTGGTTCAGATCTAGAATGGTAGGCGGGCGAACCAATCACTGGGGGAGAATTTCACTTCGATTTGGACCAAATGATTTTAAAAGAGCAAGCATTGATGGCTTAGGAGACGACTGGCCAATTGGCTATGAGGATGTCAAGCCTTATTACGACAAAGTCGATAAACTTATTGGCGTATTTGGAACCAAAGAAGGCATCTACAATGAGCCGGATGGTTTTTTCTTACCGCCACCGAAGCCACGACTTCATGAACTTTTCATAAAAAAGGGAGCAGATAAGGCCGCTATACCGATGATTCCATCGAGACTTTCGATGCTTACTCGCCCAATAAATAATGAAAGAGGTGTTTGCTTTTTTTGCAATCAATGTAACCGTGCCTGCCAAGCTTATGCGGATTTTTCTGCTGGTACTTGCCTAGTCCACCCTGCGATGAAGAAAGGCAAAGTGGATCTTTATACCCATAGCATGGTTAGAAAAGTCACTACCGATGATACCGGAAAAGCAACCGGCGTGTCATTCGTAAGTAAAGTGGACATGAAGGAATACAAGCTGAAATCCAGAGTAGTTGTCCTTGGAGCTTCTGCCTGCGAATCTTCCCGAATTTTGATGAACTCAAAATCCAAAGCCTTCCCAGATGGAATCGGGGCTAGCTCAGGGACTTTGGGAAGATATCTTCATGATTCTACTGGCGCAAGCAGAATGGGAATCATGCCGGATATGATCAACCGGGAACGATATAATGAAGATGGCGTTGGAGGTATGCACATGTATACGCCTTGGTGGCTAGACAATAAGAAATTAGATTTTGCTAGAGGATACCATATTGAGTATTGGGGCGGAATGGGTCAGCCTTCCTATGGCGCAGGAATGGGCATGGACACGATGCGAAAATATGTCATCGATGAATTTGGAAAACCAAGTCCAAATGGAGGATATGGTGAGGGACTGAAAAAAGATATTAAATCCTTGTATGGATCCACTTTTGGGATGTCAGGAAGAGGAGAAAGTGTCCCTCGACACGATAATTACTGTGAAATAGATCCTAACGTGGTCGATAAATTCGGAATTCCTGTTCTCCGTTTCCATTACAATTGGACTGATCAGGAAGTGCTTCAAGCTAAACATATGCAGGATACATTTGAAGAGATTCTGACGAACGCTGGAGCAACCTTATTAGGAACCAAACCAGGCGCTGACACCAAGTATGGATTGGCTGCTCCAGGTAGAATCATCCATGAAGTGGGAACCTCGCGAATGGGCAATGATGCAAAGACTTCAGTTTGTAATTCCAACTCTCAAGTTCACGATTGTAAAAATGTATTTGTAGTGGATGCAGGAACCTTTGTCTCTCAAGCAGACAAAAACCCAACATGGACAATCTTGGCATTGAGCTGGAGAACATCTGATTTTATTATTGAGCAATTGAAACAAAAAAATATCTAAGCCATGAACAGAAGAGAAAATCTAAAACTGCTTTTTACAGGCTCGATAGGCACAGGATTGCTTTTGACAAACTGTACTCCTGATGCTCAGAAAATACCACCTCCCCCTCCATTAACTGGAGGAACAATCGGAGGAAGAACCGAGGAAGAAAATCTGCGCGATCAAAAATTGATGGCAGAGCATTTCTTTACTGAGGACGAAAAGAAAAAAATGACCATCCTTGTAGACATTGTAATGCCTAAAGGAACTGATTCACCAGCAGCATCTGAGGTCGGGGCGGTAGATTTCATTGATTTTATGATGATTGACCAACCTTCTAATCAGACCCCTATGCGTGGCGGATTGATGTGGCTGGATTATGAGGCAGACGAGCGATTTGGGAAACCCTTTTTAGAAATCAGCTCAGATCAAATCATGGAAATCATTGATGATGTGGCTTGGCCAGAAACCGCTAAACCGGAATTTGAAGGAGGTGTGAAATGGTTCAACCTTGTTCGTAATTTTTCTGCAACGGCCTTCTTTTCCTCCGAGGCAGGCTGGAAATACATGGATTACAAAGGAAATCAGGCGAATGTTTGGGATGGAGTTCCAGTAGAGGTCATGGAAAAACATGGCTTATCTCTACCAGAACAATACCTTTCCCTGTATTTGAAACCAGAAGATCGAGGCAGAGTCGCGGAATGGGATGCCGAAGGGAATTTGATCTAGGAAGTGAATAATTCAATTTATAATCGAATCCCAAAACCACAAAAAGGATAGAATAAGAGTAAAATAACCACCTATCTAACTGATTATCCATTAACGGGCATTCTCTAATGAGTTTGCCCGCTATTGTTTATATTCGTTTTTATCAAAAGGCAACACATGAAAAAAATAACTACTCTACGAATTCTGATTGCTTCAGGAGTATTGGCATTCACGACCGGGCCAAACCTTCAAGCTCAGGATATCAAGCCAACTTCAGAAAAGGCATTAATAGAATCCATTGAAAAGCATGCAAAACTGCTTTCAACTTCCCCTCTCAAAGATTTTAAAGCAAAAAACGTCGGGCCAACCAATATGTCGGGCCGAATTGTGGATATAGAGGTTGCTCAAAATCAAAACACATTTTATGTAGCAGCTGCATCCGGTGGTGTTTGGAAGACCATGGACAACGGGCAATCCTTCAAACCTATCTTTGATCATCAGGGTGCTTTGGGAATTGGGGATATGGCACTTTCTCCTTCTAACAATGAAATCCTCTGGGTAGGAACCGGTGAAGACAATGCCAGCCGCTCTACTTATGCTGGAGCTGGGGTCTACAAAAGCATTGATGGTGGAAATTCTTGGCAAATGATGGGCTTGCCCCATTCGCAGCATATCGGCTCGATTCAGATTCATCCCACTAATCCCGACATCGTTTGGGTTGGCTCAATGGGAGGCTTGTACTCCAAAAACAAAGAGCGTGGTCTTTATAAAACTACAGATGGGGGAAAGACTTGGAAAAAGACCCTATACATTGATGATAACACCGGAATCATTGATATCAAAATTCACCCCACCAATCCGGATGTACTTTTGGCAGCAAGCTGGGAGAGATTCCGTCAAGCACATGATTTTATCGGGAATGGAAAAGGATCAACCATCTGGCGATCAGAGGACGGAGGGAATAGTTGGAAGAAAGCTGT
>JAHEBE010000390.1 GCA_024642365.1 Algoriphagus sp. | reverse complement strand
TTTTTGGCGGATTTTGCGGAAAAAATTGAGCATCAGATCAAAGTTTGATTAATAAGGGTCAAATTAAAAATACACGAAAAAAACTGTCCTAAGAACTCTTGAAAAGATAATAGACAAATAAGGATTCCCAGTAACCTACTCGTCAAGGGGAATCCTTATTTGGTTGGCTGACTGTTTGACCAGATTATTTACAATGAGAATGATTCGAGTCTTCGCCAAAAGTGGATTTTATTTCTTAATTTAAAGAATCACTATTCCGATATTACTAATCTGGGACGAAAGACATAAATTTCTTCCCCAACCACTAGGATTTCTTCGCGACTCGTTATAATTCATTTTTTCAATTACCTCTGAATTCTTTGGTTTATTCAAACCAATTTAGCTGGAAAATTGCCCTGCTTTTTCACCAATTCCATTGTAAAAATCGAAACACGAAAAACTAAAGAGAAGGCTAAATTCCAGCCGCTTGGCCATAATTCTTACTTATTCTCAAAAATTAAATTTATGTTTGAATAATGCTGGATAGTCAATCAATAAACCTAAAATCAGTCTTACTAAAACTTCATTACTTTTTCCTTTTTGCCTTCCTATTATTCTGGATTGGAACACTAGATTCTTATGCCCAAAAGCCAGATTTAGAAGCTATCCCCTTTAAAGAAGGTTTACTTGAATTAAATTTCAAAGACAGTTGGCGATACCAACCCGGCGATAATCCGGAATGGGCAAATCCTGATTTTGATGACGCTAATTGGTACAACTTAAACCCGATTGGATTAAAGGCTTACCAAATGCCTGATAGCCTATGGTCGGGATTTGGCTGGTGGAGAATTACATTTACGGCCAACCCAAGAACAATTGAAGAAATAGAAAGGCTTTATTTTTATACTTGGGGTGCCGCAGAAATTTACTTGGATGGAAACCTCGTAGCAGCATACGGAAGTTTTTCAACAGAAAGTGACCTGGAAAAAACCTTCACTCCGAACTATGACGGGGACCGTCTACTTAAAATCACACCACAGGGCACGCATACCTTAGCCGTTAGATTTTCAAATCATCAGGCCAAAAAAAACCACCAGATTTTCAGATACTTTTCTGAAGATCTAGGCTTTAATATTGGTTTTTCTTCAGAAATCCGAGCCAACTATTCTGATTCCCGATACGCAAATAGCCTTGCCACACTTTCAGTAATAGCGGTTGTACTTTCTATATTGTTGCTTTTGCATGTGCTCCTATATTTCAAATTCAGGAAAGAGGAGCCCTACCTGGTGATTACCATCATCACATTTCTCTTATTATGTGCCGGCATTTGTGCGCATATACTCTTGTTTGTAGATCTTAACAGTTTTTCAAATCCCATTATTTCTGGAATTTTAAATTCCACCGCCTTCGGTCTGGGCTATAGCTTTCTACCCTATTCCCTAAGCACTTTATTCAAAATACAGAAATTCAATTGGACCAAGCACTTGGTATGGTTGGCGCTTTTACGAACGGTTAATTACTTTATTCATATTTTCAATTTCATTGTCTTCGATGCCACGATCATCTTTGGCGTAATCGTTTTGATGGTAATCATCATGCGAATAGCCATTTTGAATAATAACAAAGGGGCACTTTATGTGACATTTGGGGCTATAGGCACTTCCTTTTTCTTATTGGTCAATAGGATGATCAATGCAGATATTATTACGTTGAGCACCTCCCTATATTACTTGGACCTGATACTATTATATATCAGTTACCCATTAGGCATTTACATCTATATCACCAATCAGTATGGGCAACTTTTTCTTGCTATGGAGCTTGAGGTGGAAGAACGAACTCGCCAACTTAATTTTACCATCAGAGATTTGATTCAAACTCAAAAAGAGCTCTCGACAAAAAATGATGAAAATGTTTTATTGCTTAAGGAGATACATCACCGCGTCAAAAACAATCTTGAGGTAGTGTCAGGATTGCTGGCTTTGCAGTTTGCTAAAATCGAAGATCCTAACATTCAAGAAGTCATGTTGTCAAGCCAAAACAGAGTGAAATCTATGGGGATTCTCCATCAAAAACTCTATCAAAGTGAGCAATTGGCATTTATTGAAATGAAAAATTATTTCGAAAACCTATGTGAAAATATTCTGGACTCTTATAACGAAACCGAAAGGATAAAAGTAACTATTGAAATGAAGGAGCTTGATTTAGACGTGGATACAGCCGTGCCATTGGGCTTGATCGTAAACGAGCTACTGACGAATTCATTGAAATACGCTTTCCCAAAAGGAGAAAAAGGAAATATCAATTTGAGTTTAATCAATATTAACGAGGACAATTTTCAGCTGAAAATCAGTGATAATGGGGTAGGAAAGCCTTTATTTGGCAAACCACAAGGTACCGGATTTGGTACGCAGTTAGTCGAATTACTAACCCAGCAAATCGAAGGGGAATTAATTCAGGAGGTAAGTAATGGAACTATGATCTTGATAAATTTTAAAAGTCAAGTGGTCGGAGGTAGTCATATATCGGCCTAGGAACTGCCGGGCAATCAGGATTTAAGCAATTCAGTATTCGATTTATTAAAGTCTAAAAGCAAATGCTAAGCGTTGAGTGATTTTAAACCTAAACCCCGAGTGGACATTGACCTAATCGAATTAACCCAATTTCCCGTCTCCATCTATATCTTTCCCACTTCGCTCCTCCAGGATTCGGAGTGTCTTGAGGAGCAGTGCCTTTGTTTTGGATAATTCCTCCTCCAAAATGGCCACACGAGCTTCGAGTGTATCTGCTTTCGCTTTCTGATCTTCGATTTCACTTTGCTGGATTAAATCCCAAA
>JAHEBE010000082.1 GCA_024642365.1 Algoriphagus sp. | reverse complement strand
AGATGTTGTAAACCGGTATACATGTGTTGCTGTGTTTTGTCTGTTCGAAATTAACTGAAAAGTAAATACATTCTTAGATAAATTGTTTCAACCTACTCTACATAAAGCACGAGTCCTTTTAAATACTCTGTTTCAGGATGAAATAAATTGATCGGGTGATCTGCTGGTTGAGAAAGGTAGTGTAAGACTTTGATTTTTCTCCCACTTTCCAGGCCTGCTGCTGTTAAAGTGTGAGCAAATAAACTTTTATCCACCACTTGACTGCATGAAAAAGTAAATAGAATTCCTCCCGATTTAATTTTTTTCAATGCTTCGGCGTTCAAGCGCTTGTAAGCCTGCACGGCATTATGCCTTGCTTTTTGATTTTTTGCAAAAGCGGGCGGGTCAAGCACGATTACATCGTAATCATCACCAATCTCCCGAATGTATTTTACCACATCCGCTACTTTGGACTCGTGAACTCCGTTCAAGCTGGGATTTAAGCTTATATTTTCTTCAGTGAGTTCGATGGCTTTGGAAGAAATATCTACTGAATGGACTTCTCTCGCTCCGTCAAGTAGTGCTTGCACAGAAAATCCACCCGAATAGCAAAAGGTATTCAATACTTTTTTACCTTTTGAATAATCTCCCAATAGTTTTCTATTCTCTCTTTGGTCAATGAAAAAACCTGTTTTTTGACCTTTCTCCCAATCAATTTTATAGGTGGCGCCATGCTCTTGGACTAAGTCGGTTTTAGGACTTCCTAGTACCCATTCATTTTGAAAGTTTCCTAAATTTCTTGGAAGCGTTTCCGAACTTTTATCATATACACCCGATAAAAGTGCTCCAAAAGAATTTTTAATCGCTAAAGCAATCTCTTGGACATGTTGGTGCATTCCAATATGATGTGCTTGAATGACTGCCGTTCCGTTGTAATAGTCAATAATTAAACCTGGAAGTAAATCACCCTCTCCATGCACAAGTCTAAATACATTGGTTTTCGGATTTGAAATAAATCCCAAAGTATCTCTTAGATGATAAGCATCCTGGATTTTTTCATTCCAAAATTCTTGATCGATTTCTCGCTCCTCAAAGGAGATGATTCGAACCATGATCGATCCTTGTGAGAAATGGCCAATCCCCAGAAATCGATCAGAGGCAGCTCTCACTTCCACCAATTGTCCATTTGCCAAATCCTTTGGCATGTCTTGAATCGCACCTGAAAAAACCCAATGATGCCTCCGGATAAGCGAAATTTCCTTACCTCTTTTTAGTATAACTTTAGGATAATTCATACGATTTGTTTTTTCTAGGGAAAGCCAAACTTCCGGTAATCATAGCAAAGATGCTAGCTAAAAGCCCGATGATGTGTGCGCTTATTTCAAAATCAAAGTTGTCTACGATTAAATAGACAGCCATTCCAAAAACCATCGAAGCGACTGCCCCAACTGGCGAGGCTTTTTTCCAATAAAGTCCAGCTGTTAATGGGGCAAATAGTGACACCAATAACAAAATTGAAGCACTCGCCACTAATTCATAAATGTTTGAATCTTGAGAAGCCATGTAAACTGCTACTATTGCCACAAAAATGACATTTCCTCTAAGAATCCAAAGCAAATGATGATCACTCAATTTGTCTTTAAATAAGGGCCGAATTAAATTTTCCGAAATCAATGCAGAAGGAGCCAGGAGTCCAGAACTCGCGGTACTCATGATCGCTGAAATTAAAGCGCCAAAGAAAATAATCTGGATTGGAAGATTGCTATGTGCTAAGACCATAGCTGGCAAAAGCATCTGCTTGTTTTCCAAATAGAGTTCTGGATACAATACCTGCGCAGCAAGGGCAATAAATAAGGGCAATAATCCAAATGTGACGTAAAATCCTCCAGCCAAATAAGTAGATTTTACTGCAACATCTTCTGACTTCGAAGACATCACTCGCTGGTAAATATCCTGACTGGGAATACTGCCTAAACCCAAAATAATCCAGGCACCAAAATAATTTACCCAGGAAGTAAATCCTGCCTCGGGCAAAAACTGGAAACTTCCCTCAGGAGCTTTTTCCAAAATATTGGCAACTCCACCTGCATCGTTACTGACCATTACTGTAACGCTGATAAGGCCAATTACAATCATCAAAGTTTGGATGAAATCTGTGATGGATATTGCCCACATTCCACCCAAAAATGTATAAAAGACAACTATTCCTGCTGATAGGACAATCCCTTCCATCAAAGATAAGTCTGTTACCGCACCAAAAACTAAGCTCATGGCAACGAGTTGGGCAGCGACATAGCCAAAATAAATTGGCACTAAAAACAGGGTGGCCGTAAACTCGATCTGGTTTCCGTATATCTTTTTGAAAACATCGCCTATGGTCAGCACGCCCATTCGATACATCGGGCGAAGAAAAAACATTCCGAATAATACCAAGCAAAGTGCTCCACCGAAAGGATCTTCGATCACTCCTTGAAGTCCTTCTTCCAGATAGATGGAGGATGCTCCAAAAATGGTTTCAGACCCAAACCAAGTTGCGAATAGGGCAGAAGCAGAAAGAAACAAGGGTAGGGATCTGCCTGCAAGTACAAAATCATTAGATCCTTTTACCAGCTTGGAAGCAAATGCTCCAACCAGCAAAGTAAGAAAGAGGTATATAATGATTGAGGTTAAAAGCAATTCAGTTCCCGTTATTTTTTACCGTACATTTTTTCTCGGATTGCCTTGATTTCCTCACTTTCCAAGTAATCTTCATATGGCATGCGACGATCTATTGTTCCGTTCGGAGTGAATTCTATGATTCGGTTGGCAGAAGACTGCACGAAAGCATGATCATAGGAAGACATCAATACCGTACCATTAAATTCAATGATTGCGTTGTTGAAAGCAGTAATGGATTCAAGATCGAGGTGATTTGTCGGTTCATCCATCACTAAAAGGTTTGGATTCTGAAGCATCATTTTAGAAATCATGCATCGTACCTTTTCACCTCCGGAAAGCACTGAACATTTCTTGAAGGTTTCTTCACCTGTAAAAAGCATCCTTCCAAGGAAAGTCCGCACATAAGCCTCTTCTTGGTTGCTTGAATATTGTCTTAGCCAATCAATGAGATTTAGACTTGTTTCGAAATAACTTGAATTGTCATTTGGTAAATAGGCTTTATTGATCGTCACTCCCCATTTCATACTTCCTTTTGTAGCTGGGATTTCTTCCATGATTGTCTGGAAAAATTTATTTACCGCCTGTTTGGTTTTGGAGATGAATGCGATTTTGTCGCCTTTGTCCACCATCAGATTTACATCAGTGAAATAAGTGACTCCGTCGGCTTTAAGTTCGAGATTCTCAGTCATAAAAATCTGATCTCCTGCCTCGCGCTCCGGCTTAAAAATAATTCCCGGATACTTCCGCATGGATGGCTCAATCTCATCAATGTTGAGCTTTTCGATCATCTTTTTACGAGCTGTTGCTTGTTTGGATTTCGCAACGTTAGCAGAGAATCGATCAATAAATGCTTGCAATTCCTTTCGCTTATCTTCTGCTTTTTTGTTTTGATCAGATCGTTGTTTGAGAGCAAGCTGAGAAGATTCGTACCAGAAGGTATAGTTACCAGAGTAGATTTTGATTTTTCCGAAGTCAATATCCACGACGTGCGTGGAGACTTCATCCAAGAAATGTCTATCGTGCGATACGACAATCACAATGTTTTTGAAATCCAATAAGAAATTCTCCAGCCAAACGATAGTTTCAGCATCTAGATCGTTAGTAGGCTCATCCAGAATCAAGATATCGGGATTACCAAAAAGTGCCTGCGCTAGCAAAACCCGCACTTTTTGATTTCCAGCTAGTTCTTTCAATGGCAAATAATGTAAATCTTCAGTGATTCCAAGACCAGAAAGCAAAGCTGCTGCATCAGATTCCGCATTCCAGCCATCCATTTCTGCAAATTCTGATTCCAATTCAGAGGCTCGAATTCCATCGGCTTCTGTGAAATCCTCTTTCAAATAAATCTTATCCTTTTCGTCCATGATGGCAAAAAGTTTTTTATGACCCATCAATACGGTCTTTAAAACTTCTACTTCATCAAACTCAAAGTGATTTTGGCTTAAAACAGCCATTCGCTGACCTGGAGTAATATTTACTGAGCCACTTGTGCTGTCGAGTTCACCAGAAAGAATTTTTAGAAACGTGGACTTTCCCGCACCATTTGCTCCAATAACACCATAACAGTTGCCTTGGTTGAATTTTAAACTTACTTCATCAAAAAGTGTCCGTTTACCAAATTTGAGGGAAAGATTATCTACTGAGATCATTCGATTTTATTCTTTTTTGAGGCGCAAAGATAGGAATTTAATTTTTTAAGGAAGAGCCATATTCAAGCATTAGAAAAAATGATCTGAGGCTTTTTTATGAATAACAATCAATATTTTTTTCCCTTGTTTATATTGTGAACGATTCGCCTATGGGAAACTTTTACAAAGCATATCTATTAACCCTATTTTGCCTGTTTCAAATCACTTTGTCACATGCACAGTTATCTACTGTGGGCAAAGAATTTTGGATCGGGTTTATGGATAATAATCGAATTGTCCCTAATTCTTATGATCAGGCAGTTATTGTCATTTCAGCTAATGAGGATGCCTCGGGAGTGATCGAATACTTGGGAAATACTGTCAGTTTCACAATTAATCAAGGGCAACAATTCACCCATATTGTTCCATCGGAGTCCATTGATTTATTACATCGTAATTCTGGGGTGATTTCGGATAAGGGTATATATATCCTTTCGGATGGAAAAATTTCAGTCTATGCTTTTAATGAGCGGTTTCGAAGTGCAGATGGGACTGTGGTCTTACCTGTTGGAGCTTTGGGGACGGATTATTTGGTTACTTCCCATTTTGAGACCTTGACCGCCCAAGTGAATTACAATGGAAATGTGAATAATGAAAGTCAGCTTTTAGTCGTCGCTACGGAGGATGATACCCAAATAGAAATAACAACTTCTGTGAATTCAATTAGCGGTAATGTGGCAAATCAACCATCCACTATCACGCTAAATCGAGGACAAAGCTATCAAATCAAGGCAAGAGCAGATTTGACTGGTTCACGAGTGCGTGTAATCGGTGATAATGCAAATGAGTGTAAGCGAATCGCTGTTTTTGGCGGAAATAAATGGACATCAGTAGGAAACTGTGGCGCGGCAAATGACAACCTTTTTCAACAGGCTTATCCGGTAAATACCTGGGGAACCGAATTCGTCCATGTAGCCTTGTCGGGAAGAACCTCCGGTGAGTTAGTGAAAGTGCTTGCTTCCGAAAATGGTACAACCGTTTCAGTGGGCGGAGTAAATAGAGGAACTATAAATGCGGGTCAATTTTTAACCTTGGAATTTGGCATCAATGAGTCCTCAAAAATAAACACCAACAAACCAGCTTCAGTTACGGTCTTTTCCAAAAGCCAAGAATGCAATCAGATTTCTGCTCCAAACTACCAAAACGGAGATCCTTTTATGATTAGTTATTCTCCGGTAGAGCAATTATTGAAGGAGATTCGGTTCAACGCCTTGAGTTTGGAATCCATTGTAAGCCACTACGTAAATATCGTGGTCAAAACTGGTACTGAAAACCTAACTATTTTGGATGGCGTGAATTTGGGGACCTCATTTTTTCCGGTACCAGGTGATTCTAACTACTCATATGCCCGAGTTAGTATTTCTCAGGGAGTTCATCAACTGTTAAATCGGGAAGGTTTTACGGCCTATGTCTATGGGTTTGGATTTTTAGAATCGTATGGATTTGCAGTAGGAGCGGCACTGGATAATTTAAATTTTGAAACTGAGGCTGTTTATGATTTCGAAGTCGACGGAGAAAATATAGCCTGTTTGAATCAGGAAGGGGACTGGACCATTAACCCGGACAATCCAGACTTCACCTATTTTGTTTGGGATTTTGGCGATGGCACAGATCCAGTTATCGGTAAAGATGTGACTCATAAGTTCACCAAGCCTGGGGAATATGAGGTCGTTGTTTCTGCGGCATTAAGCCCTGATACTTGCGATGAGCAAGAAGAAATAACCTTCGATGTAACAGTTTTAGAAAGTACAGCGGAGTTGGTTGGAGAAAATTCAGTCTGCCCGGATGTCGAGGAAATGGTTTATAGACTCAAAAATCTAGAAAATGTAGAATCTGTTTCATTTAGTGTGGAGGGAGGAACAATCCTCCAAGACTATGGTGATTCAATTTTGGTCAATTGGGGACCTGCAAATCCAAGTGCTAAAGTGATTGCAACGCCTTTTTCTGAAAACGGATGTCCAGGTGAGCCAATTACCTTGAATGTGGTTATTAACCAAAGAATCGAGGCGCCGCTACCCGTTGGAGCAATTCAAGTTTGTTTTGATACTTCAATATCCCACTTTTATGAGGTACCTAACACTTCTTCTGGAAGAGGCTATAGCTGGGAAATTACAGGAGGAAGTATAGTAAGCGGAGCCGATCAAGGAAAAGTTGAAGTGGTTTGGGATACGCCGGGAATAGTAGGAACATTAAAATATCGAACATTTAGTTTGGTTGATGCACTTTGTGAAGGTGAATCACCCTTGTTGAACGTTAGTGTTGCCGATGAATTTGAACTGGAAATCAAAAGCCTGACTCCTGTAAAATGCTTTGGGGAAAGTACAGGAGAGATAGAATTGAATTTAATTGGAGGAGTGGCTCCCTACAAAATTGTATGGTCACATAATCCTACCCTTAATTCTTTAACAGCATCTAATCTTAAAGCGGGGACATATTCCATTACTGTCACTGACCAATTGGGATGCGTGCAATCATTTTCAGATTTAGAAATTTCAGAGCCTGCTTTATTGGAGTTATTAGCAATAAATCCAGTTGCTACATCCTGCTTTGGTAAAGCAGATGGGGAAGTGGAAATAAAAGTAATAGGAGGAACTCCACCATTTACACTCGAATATTTAGGAGTAAATACATTTTCCAACGATCTGGAATTAAGAGGCCTTGCAAAAGGAAATTATGATTGGCTAGTAGAAGATGCCAATGGTTGTAAAATTCCTGTAAAATTTGAAATTGAGTCTCCACTTGCTCTGATGGTGGATGTAAGATTGATAAAACCTGCATGCCCAGGAGAAAGCAATGGGGAATTAGAAGTTATTTCAGGTGGTGGAACTGGCCCGTTTGCTTTTTTATGGGAGTTTGGTTCAGAGAAAGAAAATCAGTTACTGGGGCTTAGCAAAGGTGAATATGATGTGTCAGTTACAGATAGATTTGGATGTGTGAGCCTCGGAACTGGAATTGTAAAAGAAGCTGCTCCAGAAGTAAGGTTTCCTACTGGATATTATCCAGATCGCGATGATAATTCATTCCTTGCGGTGTCAAATTGTGAATTAAATTTCCAACTTTGGATTTATAATCGATGGGGTCAGTTAATTTATTCTGGCGCCGAAGGATGGGATGGCATGATTTCTGGTTCTACCGCACCATCAGGGACTTATAGCTACCAAATGCAATATTCCTTTTATATTGAGGACCAATTAAAAATTGAAAACAAAACCGGAGCTTTCACCCTTATTAGATAGAATTAAAGATTAACCACCTTCAATCATCCTTAATCACCCGAAATAACAACTATGTCAGATTTCTAAATGAAGCACCTTAAAAGATTCTTTTTAATCTTTTTAGTGTGTAATTCATTTTTAGTGGGCCAACATGTAAAGGCTCAGCTCAGCACCATCGGTAGGGAATTCTACTTTGGGTTTATGGAGAATAACTTCAAAGTAAACTCGGTAGATAAGGCAGTGATATCAATTACTGCTTCGGAGAATGCTATTGGCTCTATTCAATATCTAGGGAAAACTGTAAACTTCAATATTTCAAAAGGGAAGGTATTTACCCACGAAATCGTTACCTCTGCTACAGAAGATATTATCCATAGAAATTCCGGTGTTGTTGAAAAGAAAGGGGTGGTAATCACTTCTTCTGGAAATATTGCAGTTCATGCATTTAATATCAGAGCAACTAGTTCAGATGGTTCCATCATTCTTCCTAGCCCTGCCTTAGGAAAAGAATATTTTGTAACCACTCATTTTACCACTTTAGATCCTGCGAAAAATTACTTCGAAAGTACTGTATTGATTGTCGCGACAGAGGATAATACTGCGGTCGAAATTATTCCTACAGCTCCTACGTCAAACGGAATAAATGCTGGACAAGTAATTCAAGTGAATCTCAATAAGGGCGAAAGTTACCAGCTCAAAGGAAACGGAGACCTAACAGGAACTCAAGTTAAAGTAATACAAACCTCAGCCGACGACTGTAAATCAATTGCTGTATTTGGAGGAAATAAAATGACCCAATCTGGCGGGAGTTGTGGATCAACCGGAGACCATCTTTTTCAACAGACTTACCCATTATTTACTTGGGGAAATTCATTTGTTCATGTTCCCCTTTTAGGGCGTGATTCAGGTGAATTGGTCAAATTGCTCGCTTCCGAAAATGGAACGCAAATTACAGTGAATGGCCAATCAAAAGGGAGCTTGAATAAAGGACAATTCATGATCCTCGATTTTAAATCTACAGATGTCGTAACGATCAATTCTAATTTACCGATTGCTGCAACGATGATTTCCAAAAGTCAGGATTGTGACAGCCCAAGTGCGATCAAGTTTGGTGATCCTTTTATGATTACTTACAATCCATCTAATGAACGGATTAATGATATCGTCTTTAATTCCCTTGGCTCAAATGGGTTCCTTTATCATTATGTGAACGTAATCGTATTGACAAGCAGTGTTGACCAAACTGTCCTAAATGGAAAAGTAATTGGAAGCAATTTTAAGCCAGTTCCTGGAAATACTGAATTTTCTTACGCACAAATTCAGCTTTCTTCAGGCCCAAATGCAATGTCAAATCCAGACGGAATGATTGCTTACGCTTATGGAGCGGGGAATTTAAATTCCTATGGTTTTTCTGCAGGGGCAAATTTTGAAAGTGCAAATTTTGAAGTAGAATCAAGTTATGAGTTTGACTTAGTGGGAGAGCGTGTTGCTTGTTTTGGAGTTGAAGGAAATTGGGGAATCGTAGCGGAGAATGATATCTATACTGATTTTGAGTGGAATTTTGGAGATGGCTCAGCAATTACTTTTGGACAAGAAGTTAGCCACACCTTTGAAAAAGAGGGGACATTTAAAGTAATCGTGGTGGGATCCGCTCCGAACACTGGATGTCAAATTAAAAGAGAATTCCAGTTTGAAGTAGAAGTGAAGAAAACCGAATTTGAAATTTTAGGTGATTTTCAAATTTGTCCAGGTGTCACACAAACCTATACTTTGGGGACTAATTCGAATTTAGATGAATTGATTTGGGGTGAAATTATTGGTGGAGAATTGGTTTCAAGTGATGCTAGTTCGATTACAATAAAATGGGGGGATCTAGCTAATCCAGCAAGTTTCTCTGCTATTCCTGTCGCTCCAAATGGTTGTACAGGACCTAAAAAGATATTGGATATTACTACCGATGGAGCATCTTCTTTACCCTCTCCAATTGGCCTTGATCAACTTTGTGGTCCAGAACTTTCGCCCCTTACTTATAAAGTCCCAAATCCTGATCCTGCATTAACTTACAAATGGAGCATTTTGGGAGGCCAGATACTTTCTTCGATTACAGGTGTAGAAGTGTCTGTACAGTGGAATCCAACAAGTCCTGAAAAATGGATCAGTTATGAAATTGCGGCTGCGGCTCAGACATGTTCTACTGTTTCTGAACAACTTTTGATTTCGACTTCACAGCCCATTGTTTTATTGGAAGTGATACCACAAATTCCAACTTGCCCAGGAGAAAAGGATGGATCTATAACAGTGAAGGTTTCAGGAGGTTCCGGACAATTTAAGTTTAGCTGGAATGGCTATACCACTGAAACAACCTCAACTTTGAAAAATATTGGAGCTGGAGAATTTTCGGTGATTGTCAATGATCAGACGGGATGTGGCTTTGCGAAATTTAATGTGACTTTGAAAGATCCTGAACCAATGGTATTACAAGGAGAGCCAGAGATATTTTCAACTTCTTGCTCAGAATCTGAGGATGGTGCTTTTCAAGTCAAGTTAAAGGGAGGTATTCCTCCTTATCGCGTAGAGGGAATCAGCTCTACTTGGGATGGAACCTATCTAAAAGTTGAAGGATTAGCTTCGGGGGATTTCAATTTATTTATTCTTGATTCAAAAGGATGCTCCATTCCTGTGAAAGGCAGAATAGTTGGTGCTACTCCAATCACAGTAAAATTTGTGGAGGAATCTCAAAGTTGTCCAGGCGGCGAATATGGTCGATTGGCTGTTTCTGTGCAAGGAGGAAAACCACCTTATAGATACACTTGGAATAATGCCGGTGGAGGAGTCGGTATTTTAAATTCAAGAAGTACAGGCGAGGCAGGGAGTAATTTTATTAGTAACGTACCATCAGGAGAATATAGCGTGACTGTGACTGATCAAACAGGCTGTGAAATTACCGCTTATGGCTTCATTTCAGAACTTGTTCCGCAGG
>JAHEBE010000389.1:1297-2837 GCA_024642365.1 Algoriphagus sp. | reverse complement strand
GAAGCAATTCCAAACGAAACTCAATTGGATCTTTTCCCGCTGCTTCTGCCACCTCGTCCAAAAAGGATTGCTCTGCTGCTGCTATAAAGTTGGATCGGGGAGCCCGGAAAGAGCCGACCGTAATGTTGGAAGTGACAGTCCATTCTTCAGCCAAGTAGTTGTCTACGGCTCCAGCAGGAAAGCGATCTGGGTAAATAGGTGGTTCTACCAAGCCACCGGCATTGACATGAAATCCGATCAGATTATTTTCTGAATCCAAAGCTGCTCGATAAGTGGCTTGGTACATGGGACGATAAATTCCTCCGGTCATATCATCTTCCCGGGTGTATAGCAGATGAATCGGAGCATTTACCTGCTGAGAAATCACTGCCGCCTCAATGAGCCAATGCGCATACGATCGACGACCATATCCACCGCCTAATCGGGTCATTTCAATGTTTATATTTTCGATGGGAATACCCAATCGTGATGAAAGTGCCTGCTCAGTCAATTCAGGTTTTTGCAAAGGACCGGCACATAAAACTTTACCATCTGCTACATGGGCAAAGAAGTTCATTGGCTCCATGCAATTGTGAGCTAAAAAAGGCCCACGATAAGTTCTTTCGATGAGTTTTGAAGCGGATTTGAAAACTGCCTCTGGATTTCCGTCTCGACGGACAATCTTAGCTTTTCCGGCAGTTTCCTGCATTTTTTGAAGCTGCCCTTCATGAGTTTCCAGTCCAGCAGGGATGGTACGAAGTTCTTTTCTATTCCCCCAATCTCTTTTTTCCTCATAAGTTGAAATAGGCTCCCATTCAACTTTAATCGCTTTTTTGGCATTCATGACTTCCCAGGTGGAATTGCCGACAATTGCTACCAAATCCGTGAAACTTGTCGTGTCAAAAAATGTTCTTTCGTATTCGTCCTGATGAGATTTGATTCGGAAAATATCCTTGATTCCAGGAAGGTTTCTTGCATCGGAATCGTCGAAGGATTTCAATCTCATCCCATGAGCCGGAGGATGGATGATCATTGCTTTAAGCATGCCGGGCTTTTTGTAATCGATTCCGAAAAGCGGTTTTCCGGTTACAATATTTTTTGCTTCGACATTTTTCTGAGACTGTCCAATGATCCGAAAAGTCGAAACCTCTTTTAAGGTAACTTCTTCCGGAATGGGGAACGTGGCTGCTAAACTTGCCATTTCTCCAAAATGCGTTTTATTTCCACTTCCGGAATGAAGAATAAAGCCCGGTTCAGTTGTGATCTCTTCAGCCGGAACTTTCCAGGTTTCCGCTGCTGCCTGAATAAGCAAGTGTCTTGCCGTGGCCCCAGCGGTTCGCAGGGCGGTCCATCCCAACCGGATGGCTTGACTACCTCCAATAAACTGACGGGTGAAATTGTCTGTGTCCAAAGGAGCTTGCTCAATAATTACTTTTGTCCAGTCGGCATCCAATTCCTCAGCGACAATCATCGGCATGGAGGTTTTTATATTTTGTCCACCTTCCGGATTGGGGGACATGATGGTGATCAACCCATTTTCCCCGATTTTGATAAAGCCATT
>JAHEBE010000389.1:0-1197 GCA_024642365.1 Algoriphagus sp. | reverse complement strand
GTTCGGATTTCCTCCACATCAAACATTGCCCCAAAATGAGGAGCATCTTTGACAATTATTAATTCGGTTGGAACTCCTTTTACCTTAAGCCAAGAATTCAGTAAATGAGATTGTCTTGGTGAAACCAAGTCGTCTTTTTCGCCATGAATGATTATGAAAGGAGGGTCGTTTTCATCGACAAAACTGACAGGACTTGCCATTTTCGCCAAATCAGGTCGATCCAATGGAGCCGCTCCGATCAATAATCCTTCCGGAGATTTGGCATCAATGGCTCCAGGAAAAAGCGTCAAATCCGCCGGTCCATAGAAATCCACCACTGCTTTAAAAGCGAATTTTTGAGTGGTCCCAGGGACGAAGAATTCTTTCACATTATTGTTTTTGGAAAGACCGATCATAGCCGCCAAATGGCCTCCTGCTGAAAACCCCATCAGTGCCATTCGGTCCGTGTCGAAGCCGTATTGTGAGGCGTTTTTCACTAAATAAGAAATAGCAGCATTGCAATCCAGCATTTGAGCTGGGAAAACTGCCTGCGTGCTAAATCGATAATCTATTGAGGCTAAAGCATAACCTTGGCTCATCAGTTCGGCAATCGTTTCCTTCATGTAGCCCATATCGGCATACTTGTCATTGCTGAGCCAGCCGCCACCATGTACCCAAATGATCAAAGGAACTTTCCCCTGAGGATTAGGAGGGAGATAGATATCCAGTTGATGTTTTTTGAGGGTGTCGCCGAGGTAGGGGATGTTACCATGTAGGGTAGTTCCTTCTGGAAAAAGATTCATCACGCGATTGCTCTGTGCAAAAACAGAAAATGAAAGGAGAAGGCATAGAAAAGCCAGGATGGTTTTTTTCATAGGAGATTTGATGTTCTTCATTAGGGATATTTCGATTGAAAAAGGTACAAAAAAACTTTTTCTAGGTTTTGAATTTAAAATCGATTTGATAAATGAAAGATTATGTTTAACCAAGAATTTAGAAACTGGTTATTTGTTAACGTAACTCCTTAAATACCTCTAAACTGAATAAGAGCTCGATTTTTAAATGCTTTTTCAATTACATCAAAAATAGCCTTGCGTGGATCTGGTCTGGCAACAACTTGACCGTCCAATTCTACATCTAGGATTTCTCTGTTTTGGGTATCATAAAGCGGCCATTCAGGAAGGTTGTTGCCATTAGGATTTCCAGTCTTGGCAAAAT
>JAHEBE010000081.1 GCA_024642365.1 Algoriphagus sp. | reverse complement strand
ATTAGCTTGTGGAAGTGCGCTTAGAAGCGGGTCAGGTCTCGTTTATGCCTTGGTGGATGAAATTGGTATTCCAATAATTCAGACTTCTCTTCCGGAGGCCATGTGTTTACCACATGGTAATTATGATTGGAATCATTTCGACGCAATTGCTTTAGGGCCAGGATGGGGAATTTTAAATAGGATACTAGTTCTCAAAGATATTCTGGACAAATACAATCGACCCATGGTGATCGATGCTGATGGGATTAATTTACTATCAAATCATCCCGATCTTATTCAGCATTTGCCAAAAAACTCAATTTTAACACCTCATATAGGAGAGTTTCAAAGACTTGTCGGTCCTTCTGCTGATTATTTTGAGCGGATTGAATTGGCTGGAAAATTTGCTTGTGATAATGGATTAATCCTTGTTCTCAAAGGCCCAAACACCTTAATTGCACTTCCTGATGGAAGACGACTTTATAATTCAAGTGGGACAAAATTTATGGCAACTGGCGGTTCGGGCGATGTGTTGACAGGAATGATTGCCTCTTTTTTGGGGATGGGTTATTCTCCCGAAAATGCTGCTATATGTGGAGTTTTTCAACATGGCCTTGCAGGTGAAATTTCAGGTAAGAAAAAGGGTAGAAGTTTGATTGCATCAGATCTTATTGATGCCATTTCTGAAACTTACAGCGCATTAAGTATTTCTTAATAATTGATCAAAATCCAAACTATTGCTTTTCGATTCCGGTTCTTTGGATAGCAATTTTTACTATGAAAAACGAAAAGCTTTTACTTTGGACCTTGGCGGCCATAAATTTTATTCACATCGTAGATTTTATGATTCTGATGCCTCTTGGTCCTCAGTTAATGAGAATCTTCGATATTTCACCACGTGAGTTTGGCTTATTAGTATCTTCATACACATTTAGTGCAGGGATTTCCAGTTTCTTTGGTGCATTTTTTTTGGATCGATTTGATCGAAAAAAGATTCTTTTATGGGTTTATATTGGATTTTCTATATCAACTCTAGGTTGTGCACTATCGCCAAGCTATTCCGTTTTGCTTGGAGCCCGTGTATTATCGGGTATTTTCGGCGGACTGACTTCTGCGCTAATATTAGCTATCATAGGTGACGTGATTCCTGATTCAAGACGTGGCAGAGCTATGGGATTGGTAATGGCCGCTTTTTCTGGAGCCTCTGTTTTGGGTGTCCCTTTAGGTTTGTTTTTAGCTAGTTTATCAGATTGGCATACGCCATTTTATATTCTTACAGTTCTTTCAGTGTTAAGTTTGGGGATGATCGTGCGATTCATACCATCTATCACTGCCCATTTGGTTAATGATGTGATTCGGCCAAATCCTTTACTTGTAATCCAGCGAGTAACTAGCAATTCCAATCAAATGAGGGCAATCACGCTTTCTGTAATGATGATGTTTGGACAATTTATGATCATCCCATTTTTGAGTCCTTATACTGTTGCTAATGTTGGTTTCACGGAACTTCAGTTGACCTACATTTATATGGCTGGGGGAGCGTTTACAATCTTTACCTCTCCTTGGGTAGGTAAGTTGTCGGATAAATATGGGAAGCTTCGAGTTTTTACCATTTTCATGTTTTTGAATGTGATCCCGATTGCGATAATCACCAATTTAGGAGTTACTCCGATCCCTTTTGTTTTAATGGTTTCCACTATGTTTTTTGTGACTTCCAATGGAAGATTTGTACCTGCTGCAGCCATAATAACTGGTACGGCAAGGCCTGAGAATCGAGGGAGTTTTTTGAGTTTTAACTCAGCCATTCAGCAAATTGCTATTGGTTTTGCCTCCTTGATTGCTGGATTAATTATCGGTGAATCAGCCACAGGACAATTGACTAATTATAATTTGGTGGGTTATATCGCTATTGTTTTCAGTTTGCTCTGTATCCCAATCGCTCGAAGAGTAAAAATTGTGAGCTAAAAAAAATCCCCGACTTTTTGCCGGGGATGCTAATTCAATTAAAATTCTGCATTTCCAGGGGTACGAGGAAAAGCAATTACATCTCTAATGTTGCCCATACCTGTGACAAATTGGACCATTCGTTCGAAGCCGAGTCCAAATCCTGCATGAGGAGTAGATCCAAATCTACGGGTATCAAGATACCACCACATTTCTTCTTGAGGGATGTTCATTTCTTCCATCCGCTTAGTCAATACATCTAATCGCTCTTCTCGCTGTGATCCACCTACTATCTCACCAATTCCAGGGAATAAAATATCCATGGCTGCAACGGTCTTTCCATCAGAATTTTGACGCATGTAAAAAGATTTGATTTCTTTCGGGTAATCAGTCAAGATTACTGGTTTTTTGAAATGCTTCTCTACTAAGAATCGCTCATGCTCAGATTGGAGGTCTGCTCCCCAAGAATCAATCAGGTAATTAAATTTCTTTTTCTTGTTAGGATTGGAGTTTCTAAGAATATCGATTGCCTCTGTGTAAGTGATTCTTACAAAGTCATTTTCAGCTACAAACTTTAATTTTTCCAACAAACTCATTTCAGAGCGCTGGTCAGCTGGCTTCACTTTTTCTTCTTCTTCCAGTCGGCTAGCTAAGAATTGTAAATCCTCTTGACAGTTTGACAATGCATAATTGATCACATATTTCAGAAAATCTTCAGCAAGGTCAGCATTATCCTCTGCGTCATAGAAAGCCATTTCTGGTTCAATCATCCAGAATTCTGCCAAGTGCCTTGTGGTATTGGAGTTTTCAGCTCGAAAGGTTGGGCCAAAAGTATAAATCTCAGCAAGTGCCATTGCGGCTAATTCCCCTTCCAATTGCCCTGAAACAGTCAAGTTTGTCTCGCGTTCAAAGAAATCCTTCTTGTAATCGATTTTTCCATCCTCAGTTTTCGGAGGATTTGAAAGACTTAAAGTGGTCACTTTGAATGTCTCTCCAGCCCCCTCTGCATCTGAGGCAGTGATAATTGGAGTATGGATATAAAAGAAGCCTTTGTCATTAAAATACTTGTTCACAGCAAAAGCCAAGGCATGTCTCACTCTAAAAACTGCACTAAATGTGTTAGTTCGCATTCTTAAGTGGGCAATTTCTCGAAGAAATTCCAGCGAGTGTTTTTTTGGCTGAAGGGGATATTTCTCCGGATCGGCCTCTCCTAAGACTTCGATTGAAGATGCGATCAATTCAGAATTTTGTCCAGCACCCTGGGAAGCAGCAACTATTCCTGTTGCTTTAATGCATGCACCAGTTGCACATTTTTTCAAAATTTCTTCATTGATCACATTTGGATCTGCAACGAGTTGATAATTGGTTAAGATAGAACCATCATTGAGCGCAATGAAGGAAACATTCTTATTTCCTCTTTTAGTCCGAACCCATCCCATGAGTGTTACCTCTGAGCCTATTGGTGGCTGCTCTAGGATACTTTTGATTTTAACCCGCTTGTTAAATGCCATGTGGTGATTTTTTTTCGGAAGATAAAACTTCCGTTCTGAATAATGTGATTGCAAAAAAACGATTAAATAAGCTTTTTATCAAAAAATTGCTCCTTTTTCCTAACTTTGAATTAGTGGCTTTTTCAATTGGAAAGGCTTTTTTTGAACCAAAATAAAGGTTTAATCTAATTCTGAATGCAAAAGTTAAATCTTAGCCAATCTCTTTCTCAAAAGCTTTCTCCCCAACAGATCCAGTTTATCAAGCTGTTGCAGGTTCCAACTGCCGAACTTGATACTCGAATCGAAGAAGAACTCGAAATCAATCCTGCGCTAGAAGAAGGTAAAACAGATGACCAAGAAAGTGCTGATGATGATTTTGATGAAAATTACGAAGAGGATTATGGTGATGATCGAGATGTAAATATTGATGATTACCTCGATGATGATTATGGTGGATACAAAATGCAAGGGGATGGGAATTATTCTCCAGATGATGATGATCGGGAGATCCCGATTTCAAGCAATACTTCACTTCACGAACAATTAATTTCACAATTGAGCTTTTTAAGATTAGATGAGCGTCAAAAGACTATTGGACGCCAACTTATCGGAAGTATAGAGAATGATGGATATATCCGAAGAGACTTGGAGGCGATTATCAATGACATGGCATTTAGCCAAAATATTGAGACCGACTATGATGAATTGGAGGAAATTCTTCGAAAGATTCAAACTTTTGATCCAGCTGGGATAGCCGCACGGAATCTTCAGGAATGTTTGATAATACAGCTCGAGCGCAAAGAACATCCAGATGATCCGGCTGTCATGCATGCTTTGATGATTATCCAAGACTGCTTTGAAGAATTTACCAAAAAGCACTATTCAAAAATTCAACGAAAATGTGATCTCTCAGAAGAGGAGATCAAAGACGCCGTGAACCTCATTACGCGTCTGAATCCAAAGCCGGGAGGTGTTTCTGATGGCTTGGTCCGGACTCAATATGTAATACCCGATTTTATGCTTAATCAGGTAGGAGGTAAATTTGAAATTAGCCTAAACTCTAAGAATGCACCCGAACTTCGAATCTCCAGGTCTTATGCAGACATGTTTGATGCCTATGACAAGAGTGATAAGAAGGATAAAAAGTTAAAAGAGACTGTCACTTTTGTCAAGCAAAAATTGGATGCGGCCAAATGGTTTATAGATGCCATTAAGCAACGACAAAACACCCTTTTGCGCACTATGGAGGCGATTTTGCAATACCAAAAAGATTTCTTTGTTGATGGCGACGAAACCAATTTGAGACCGATGATTCTCAAGGATATTGCCGAAAAGATTGACATGGATATTTCGACGGTTTCTCGGGTTGCAAATAGCAAATCGATTCAAACAGAATTTGGCGTGTTCCCCCTTAAATATTTTTTCTCCGAAGGGATTGCTACAGATAGTGGTGAAGATGTAAGTAACCGTGAGGTAAAGTCTGTATTGCAGACCATGGTAAATGACGAGGACAAAAAGAGACCGCTATCTGATGATAAGTTGGTGAAGATGTTAAATAAAATGGGGTATAATATTGCTCGAAGAACAGTCGCCAAATACCGAGAGCAATTGCAGATTCCTGTGGCTAGACTAAGAAAAGAATTGTAGTGCAGCGAATCTTTGCTTTAATCATTTCGGTAGTATTTCAACCATTGATCATCCCGACAATTGTTTTTGGGTTACTTCTTTTTGTCGTTCCAGAAGCGACTAGTTTGCCCCCGTCCTTTAAGCAAACAATTTATTACCTGATAGTTCTCTCTACTTTAGTGATTCCATTGATCACAATTTTTGGTCTGAGACTTAGTGGGACCTTGAAAAGTCTTCACATGGAAACAATCCAAGATCGAGTAATACCTTTTTCCATTACATCGATCTATTATTTGCTAACCCTCTATTTTCTTTATGAAAAGACAGAAATAGATCCTGTTTTGTGGCAAAGTATAGGTTTGATCACATTAGTGGTGGTTGGGCTTACAGGAGTAACTTTTTTTTGGAAAATGTCAGCCCATATGACTGGTATGGGTGGATTACTTGCAGTGATCATTGTCTTAGGGATGAAGTTCCCGACTTTTAAAGCATTGTATCCTTTATTGGCTGCCATTTTATTAAATGGAATAGTAGGATCTGCAAGGTTGTTTTTAGGAGCTCATCGGCCAATTGAGGTTTATATTGGTTTGGCCTTTGGTTTTCTAGTTTGTTTTGTCGGATTTACTATGGTTTTGGCATAAAAAAAACTGGAATGTTTGAATCCCAGTTTTCAATTTATTTTTGTCAATAATTAAAACACATTAATCGCAATACCGAAACTGATCTGTTTGGCTTTATTGGCATATGGACCTTGGCCAGTTTGAAAAACTTGGTTCAGGCCAAAATAACTCCAAGCATAAAAGCCTGGCGATCCAGCTTTCAGGGAAAGACCATAGCGGAATTTTTCAAAGCCATAGTTTTGAGCGTCCTTTATTTTCCGCTTTAGGCCATCCACATCTTCATAGGCTATTTTAGTATGGGCATTATAAAGATAGCCCACCTTCGCACCTAGACTGACTCTAAATCCTTTTGAGTAATTGGATTTGTTCAAGTGGTAGGTGAAATCCAAGGGGATATCCACATAATTTGCTGCTACTACATTTTTATTGATACGGATATTGTCCCCATAGACATCAGTGATATCTAATAACTCACTTGACTCGGGGCCTAAATCAGAATTATTGAATAAAGTTTGATCGTCCTTAAATCCATACTTGTCAGAACCAATTCCGAAACCGATGTCCATCGTCATTCCAGATTTTTCTCCTAAAATAGAAACTGGATATTGGTAGTAAACATTGAATGTTCGAGATGGGAAAAAGTCGAGACCAAGTTCTTCAGGCCGGTTATTTAAGGTTGTGAAACCAAATTCGAATTTTAAATCACTTGGGATATTTGGCCGACCACCAATTGGGTTTTTTGGTTTTTTGGCGGCTTCTTGCGCAAAAACTCCTTGTACAAGAATAAGAGCAAGCAAGAATGAGAATATTTTTTTCATCAAAATAATAACTTTTTTGGCGTTGAATGCGGGCAAAAATAGGAAATCCTCAAGGATTTACCCCTGTTTTGATCTTAATTATTCTTAAGTAAATCAGGAAAAGTGGATTGGGGGGAATAATTTTATTGCGGAACTATATTTGGAAAAAATGGATTTAAAATTACCTTTGCAATCCAATATGGCTTCGTAGCTCAACTGAATAGAGCACCTGATTACGGCTCAGGAGGTTTCAAGTTTGAATCTTGACGAGGTCACCAGAAAGCCCAGCATTTTTGTTGGGCTTTTTTATTTTACCAAAGAGCCTCTTGCTCTTTTTTTATTCACTAATTTTTTGTCCATCTTTCGAAAGGAAAATTTGATGCAATGAAAAACTTTTTCGCACTTTTCTTGGTAGTACTTCTCTTTTCATGTGACACCTTGAGAGATATTGAGGAATTGGAAGGGCCGTGCACAATTGTCCTCACAGATGGAAGTTCTGTCGTTTCCAATGGCAATATTGAGATTAGTGACCGAACCCAAGCGATCACCTATAGAGACGAAAACGGTAAAATTTGGTCCCTTTTTAAAGAGGAGTATCAAAGCTACACCTGTAATTAATCTCCAGACTCAATTATTAAAATCCAGTCATTTCCTCTACCCTGACTGGGAGGGTAGACAGTAGTCTTTTCAGATTTTTGCAAGGGTATAGTTTCCAATTTCACCCCTGTTCGAGGATCAAACCAGCTCGCAGATATTAATTCGCCTTTTATTGTTGTCAAATTCAATTGAGTTGACGCTCCAGTTGGAAAATAGAGTAGGGCATAGGTTCCCTCTATATCTCGGGTAGCGGCTACATAAAACTCATTATTGTTTTGAATTTCAGCGACAAGTTCTTGAGCAGGTATCCGCGAAAAATATGGGAATTGAAGCATTAAATTTTTCAAATGTTTTACTTGGTTTGCCACTTCCAGATCCAAAGAAAGGTGCCAAGGTTTTAATGGCGCATTGACAGGTTGTTTATCCAATTCAAACATTTGCCAAACTGCGTGACAACCATAAGTTTGTCCTGCAGCTCCAGCAAATACATTCCAATACATGATTTTCCGAATATCAGTAGCTTCACTATAACCAAATTCTTTTGCATTAAAACATTTTGGATGCTCTTCATACATGGGTTCTGCATCTATGGTAGGCTTATTGGGAATTAGTGCTAAATCATTTGCTATTTTCAAATAGGTGGCTTGATTTGGGCAATGACCTGTCTGATGCATATTGAAATCCAGCCACTCTGCTTGGTGAAACCAATTTGAGCTCCCGCCAGGTTCCGTTGGCTGTGGATGGTAGCTGATCAGTTGGCGATTGGAGGGGTTTTGAGTTTCTATGATTCCTTTGGCCATTTGATTCCATACTTCGACATCTTGAGAATCTTTGCGAGGATTACGATCTCCTCCTAACACCCAAATAATATTTTTATAATTGGAATATCGTTTACCAATCCATTTTCCATAGTTGTATGCAGACTCCGGATTAAATATTTCTGGACCAATTCCCCAGCTTTCCTTAAAAAGTTTATCCCCCCATGTAGGTAATAACGCTATATGAATTTCTCGCTCCATCGCTAGCTTGATAACCTCATCTACGTGGCTCCAATATGCCTCATTAGGCATAGTATAGGATGCGTCTTGGAAAGGCTTGTCTCCATTCGCATTGGGATCATTTAACCCGTCAAGCTCTGCTAATCCAACAGCTTGGATAACATTGAAACCTTGGGCTTTCCTTTTGTCCAAGTAGCGTTTGCTTTCCTCTAAATCCAACCTGTGAAATAATTCCCAAGCTGTGTCGGCCATCCAGAAGAAAGGATCACCACTTGCAGTTGTGAAATAGCGCTGACCTGAATGAATTTTTATTGGGCCAGTGATTTTTTGAGAGTAACTCAAAAAAGTAACTAGTAAACAAAAGATAACGAGGGAAAATTTTTTCATAAAAAAAGCAGCCCGAAGGCTGCTGTTAAATTTAATGTGCGGCAGCAGATGCTGGAGCTTTTCCTTTCTGCCAAATAAAGAAGATTATAAATAGAATAATTAAGGTTCCTGGGAAAATGAGCATTTTCTCCAAGGTGTCTTGACCAGAGGCAAGTTCCAAAGCAGTTCCTGTCAATCCTTCAGCTGATTTCAACGCATTCGCATCGTCTATCCAGCTTCCAATGATCGGTTGGAAAATAGCTGTAGAGAACATTCCAACTCCACCGATGATTGACATTCCTAATGCACCGCTGAGTGGCACTCGTTGAGCAACTGCTCCTACCATCACTGGCCAGAAATATCCTACACCTAATGCAAACACTACTGCAGCAACATAGGCCATTGGTCCAGTAACGGTGCTAAATAGGTAAACACCTAAAGTGGCTAAAATAGCACCAACTAAGAGAACACCTGTTTGGCCCAAAGTTTCTACTACTGGTCCTGCAAAGAATCTGGCGACTGCCATCACTCCAGTGGTAAGTGCTAGGATCAACATTGGACTAGCTCCACTTGATCCCATGATCAAACCAACCCATTGCTGTGGTCCAAATTCTGAAATCGCTGTTAAAGCCATTGCAATAAATAAGAAAATGAAAACTGGACTGACCATTGCTTTCAAGTTTTCAACCAAAGAAGTTGCGCCTTCCACTTTTGGTTTAGGGAAAGTTTTACCGAAAAACAACACGGCGTAGATGATTGTAGGAACCATCATGATCCAGATTTGAGCTTCCCAACCCATATTCAAGTCGGTCATGAACTTTGAAATTAAACTTCCCAAAACGATTCCTCCTGGAAACCACATATGGAATCGGTTTAGCATTTTATTCATTTTGACCCCAGTATACATATCTGCAATCATAGGATTACAGGCTGCTTCAGTACAACCATTTCCAAAACCGATGAACAGTGTAGAAATCAATAGTGTCGTATATCCTCCAGCAAAAATGGTCAATAAAATACCCAAAGTGTGAGTCACAAAAGCAATCCTCATAATATTGGCAGGGCCAATTTTGTGATAAAATAGTCCTCCCAAAATCATAGAAATGGGGAATCCTAAAAACCACATGGAATTGATAAAGCCAAGTTGTTCGGCACTAAGGCCGAATGTATCTCCAAGTTGTGGGAGAATACCAGCACGGATTGCAAAGGTAAAGGCGGTGGTAATGAGCGCAAAACAACTTGCGTTGAAGAGCGCCGATCGGTTGATGTTATCGGTCATAGGTAGGTGTTTGGGTTAAGGGGGTTAATAAGACTAATGATTGAAACGGTTCAAAATAGGAAAAAAATTGGAGTCAACTTTCCCGTAAATAAAAAATTCTAAAAATTGACTCTGAATTATTCAAATCTACTCTATGACTAGTACAAAGCCATTTTGAATTTTGGTGATTTTCTTTTCTAAATTTTCCAAGTCAATCCTAATAGCATAGGAGCCATTGGGGATAGACTTACCCAAATACTTCCCATCCCAAACACAAGTAGATTCCGAAGTGATTAAATCTGATTGTTCACAAAAAAAGATTAATTCGCCCCATCTATTGAAAATGGACACTTTCAACTCGTCCACCAAAAAATTGGTATAGATCAAGAATTCTTTATCCGGATTTCCAGGCTGAATGGCATTAGGGTAGCTCACTCTCAATTCACATTCTTCCTCCGTCATAAATGCGGTTGAATAAGTGCATCCTTCAGCGCTTGTCACAATTAGGCTATAATTCCCTGGCAGAGTCGGTTTGTAAATTGGACTAGTAGAAACTAGTTGATTTTCTAAATACCATTCATATCCATCAAAAACTCCTGGATTGATCGTCGGACCAATCTCATATCTCGGACAGACTTTATAGCTTTCTTCCACAATTGGCCGGGTAGAGTCCATGCTTCTCATCAATAGGACTCGATCAAATCCTAATTGACAACCAATACTATTAAAAATCCTCACTTCATAAGTGCCTTCAAGGCTAGCATTAATTGATTGTTTATTCAATTCGGATGTCAATTGGCGGAGCACACCATTTAAGTCAGTGAACCACCATTGAATTTGGGCTACGTTTAGAAAATCTGAATC
>JAHEBE010000388.1 GCA_024642365.1 Algoriphagus sp. | reverse complement strand
TCCCATTTTGGCATCGGGATGCTTTTCATCATCAAGCACTTGGTATTCCAAGCCAATTGCTGAACCTTTATTACCTTCGGAAAGAGTGACGAAATACTTCAAACCACTATTTGCTCCTTCGGTTAGTTTGAAATCAAAAGCAAGGTCAAATGCTGAGAACATTTCTTTTGTTACGATATCGCCCGCATTTGTAGATTCACTACCATCTGTTTTGGCGATGCTGAGGATTCCTTCATTAATGCTCCAGCCTGACTCTGGAAAAGAATCCTTGTAGGCGCCTTTCCATCCTTCACTACTTGTTCCGTCAAAAAGTAACCTCCAGCCTTTTGTTTTTTCATACTCAGTCAAATTGTTCAGTGTATTGTTGACTACGAAAATGTCAGATTGGAAGGGTTGGGGATCCAAATTGGCAGTTTTGATCTTTACATTTTTGAAAGTGGTTTTTCTGCCTGCATCCTCTGGTTTTTGAATGCTATGAACTTGTAATCCAATAAATCCAGTCTTATCCATATCATCCACTACATAGGCTACTTCTTGTCCATTGAGCCAGGTTTTAATTTCACTTCCGATTGCCTCGATCCGGTAATGGTTGAATTCTCCCATTTTAAAGGCGGTCTTTGCAGCAGGATTCAAGTCCAAAGGATACAACCATCCTCTTCTGGCTTCATCGTAAATTCCGGCCGACCAAGCACGTTCGCTAGGATCTGCCTCGATTTGATAGCCAAAAACTAAGCCTTTTCCTTCCTTGCCTGCTGGATCAAATTGACCTCTCGCCATAACGCCAGAGTTGCTGGAAAGATGTTCGACTTTCAGGTCTAATTCCAAAATAAAATCTCCATACAACTCCTCAGTAATCAAAAACGTGTTTGGAGATCCCGCCACAGCAGTTCCTACGATTTCTCCATTCACTACTTCAAAAGTGGCTGTACCCGCTACGGTTTTCCATCCGCTTAGGTCTTCTCCATTAAATAAGTTGATCCAATCGTCCTGAACTTCATCAGCAGATTTAGCACAGCTGAAAAGGGTAAGTAGAGAGGCAATCGCCAAACTGATTTTGGTGTTGTATTTCATAAATTAGCGTGATTAGTTATCTAAAATTCAAAATAATGGATCTGGACTACAAGCCAAAAGCTCTTTAAACTACGCAATCGATTGCGATTTTTTTTTCGTTTTGATGTTAAGCGGATTTTGGGCGGTAGGAGCGGAAATTTAAGATTGGAGTGCTTACTTTTGAGGATGCTTGATTTCAATCTCAAAGGAAAGGTCTTCATCACCTGCAAAGACCGCTCAGTGTCATATTTAGAAAAAGAAGTTCGGGAGCTTGGATTTGTTCCAGAAGCTGTCAGCCGTACAGGGATCGAACTACTTGCTACTATGGAGGAATGCATGGATCTCAACCTTCATTTGAGAACTGCCTCCCAAGTATTGTATGAGATTAAATCATTTTACCTTCAAAATGCGGATGACATTTATCGACGATTTAAAGCCATTCCCTGGGAAGAATATTTAGATGTTGACGGTTACTTTTCGGTAAGTTCTGTAGCTGAAAATGAAAGTATCACGACACCTTTGATTGTCAATGTGAAAGTAAAAGACGCCATTGTGGATCGATTTCGAGATTTAACCGGAAGACGTCCTGATTCTGGTTCAGACTTTAATGGCTTGGTTTTTCAAGTGTATTGGAAGGGGACACAAGCCTCCGTATACATCAATACCTCAGGGGATACGCTTGCGAAGCATGGCTACCGGAAGATTCCTGGGAAAGCACCGATGATGGAAGCTTTAGCAGCTGCTACGATTTATGGAACGGAGTGGAATACCCGAGTTCCGTTTATCAATCCCATGTGTGGATCAGGTACACTCGCGATCGAAGCGGCTTTGATGGCGACTAACCGCTATCCGGGACTTTACCGAGATCATTATTCTTTCCAGCACTTGCTAGGCTATGACGATCAGGCTTTTTTGGCAAAAAAGAAAAAATTGGAAGCCAAAATTCAGGAAATCCCAGAATTGAAAATTATCGCTTCGGATATTTCACTTCAGGCAATTGCCTTTGCAAAAGAAAATGCAATCACCGCGGGAGTGGACCACATGATTGATTTTCAAGTTTGTGATTTTGAAGACACCGAAATTCCCGAGCGTCCAAGAGGCGTGATCATGTTCAACCCTGAATATGGAGAGCGATTGGGAGAGAACGAAGAACTTGAACTTACCTATAAGCGAATGGGTGATTTTATGAAGCAAAAATGTGCCGGCTATAGAGGTTATATTTTTACTGGAAATCTTGAACTCGCCAAAAAAATAGGCTTAAAAGCAAGTCGCCGTATCGAGTTTTGGAATGGAACAATTGACTGCCGATTGCTGAAGTACGAAATGTACCAAGGGAAAAAAGAGGAATGATATCAGAATTTAGATGTATGATTTATCTCAAATCATACATCTAAATCCAATATCGAATTACTGGTGTTCTTCCCGCAACAGATCATTCACCGTCTTCACAGGATTGAACGTAATCAATGGTACTTCCACAAAGATGGTGTTCCATCCAGCCATAGCGCCATTCCAAAGACCCGGAAGCTCCAATGCTTTTAATTCACGGCCACTTTTTGACTTTTCCGTGATAAAACCAGTAGTCATATCTCTAAATTCCAACAGGTCAAAAGAATCCCCTTTGTAATTTCTTGTACCACATACCAAATCTACTGGGTTGAAGTGCGTGGAGGCATTCATTTGAGCTTGGGAAATTGGATTCGTCAAATCAATTTGTGCGGTTTCAAGGATTTGCAGCGATTGAGATCCGTCAGCTTCCATAATCCAAAATGGACCTCCGCCTGGCTCTCCCGTGTT
>JAHEBE010000387.1 GCA_024642365.1 Algoriphagus sp. | reverse complement strand
GTGGAATATGAGTTAAGATGGAATGAGACACTTGGCACCACAGACCGTGATTTTAGTATTGGTTATGAAGCGAGATTCCAATCTCTGGCCCAACTTACGGTGACTCAGAAAAACAAGTTTATTTACCTTTTTAACGATTTTGATCCAACTCGAACTGGGGGAGAAAAATTAGCTGCCGGTACTAGCTATTACAATAACACTGTGGAATTGCAGTTTCAGAGTAATCCACGAAAGGCATTTAATGTGAACTTGCGAACAGAAATCGGTGAATACTTTACGGGAACAATTGCCAGCTTCAGAGGAGAAATGGGAATTCGAATGGGATATACCGCAAATATTTCGATGAATTTCAGCTACAATAAAATTGAATTGCCGGAGCCCCAGAATGACGCGGACTTATTTTTGATCGGCCCACGGATTGATCTGACCTTTACCAAAAAACTGTTCTGGACCACTTTTATCCAATACAACAATCAGATTGATAACTTAAATATCAACACCAGGCTGCAATACCGATTTGCTCCTGTTTCGGATTTCTTCTTAGTATACACAGACAATTATTTCCCGGGAGACTTTATGCCAAAGCAGCGAAGCTTGGTGCTGAAGTTGAATTATTGGTTGAATCTCTAAAAGGCCAAATAAGTAAAGTTCCTTATTTCATTGCCTCCACTCGAGCTTTTGCCCCAGTCATGAGGATTCTCCGAAAACCATCTTTCGTATCCGAACTGACTTCTTTTCCAAGTACTTTGACTTTGGAATAGGCCTCAGGAATCTCGATTGAGATACCCCATTTTTTTTCGGTTTGGGTGACCTCGATGATTAATTCATCACCAATTTTCTGATAAAGTAAATCAATTTCATTTTCCCCAATTAGTACCTTTTGAATGCTGGCATTTTCCCAGGAACTGGGCATTTGTGGACGAATGTAAACGACACGATTGGACGCATCAGGCTGGATTCCAAAAAACTGCGTAATAATTGGTACCGCGAAACTGTACATATTCCAAGCTTGGGTAAACATCCCATAATCCGGAGAAACTTCATAGATCGAGCCGGGCAATGCAAAGCCAAAACTCCGAGTCATGCGCTGGAGATAGTCCAAAGCAGCATCCGGATTTCCATACTTATTCTCTCCTATGGCCTGAACACCCGTGGGCAAAGTCATCACTGCACCGGTGTAAGAAAAGATCTTGCTGCCAGAAAATGTCCCATCTTCTGCTGCCGCTTGCTCATCCCGGTCGATTCCTGTGACAAAGACCCCAAAGGGATTGGTATATTTTCTCCCAGTCTCAAGGGCGATTTTAGCCTTTTCAGGAGCTGCGATTCCTGTTTCCATTGGGGTATTTACTACCCAATTATGATAAAGTACAAACCCCTGCTTTTGGTCTTTGGGAAGTGTGGATAACTTCGCTTTGGTAGCCTTTAATTCTTCCACTGCCCAAGGTTTATTCAAGGTATCTGCTCGGATTATAGCCCCATCGATTAAGTGAATAGCATCCCCTGCTGTACCGATAAAATCTGCATAAGACCCGAATTCAGGCACCCAGAAATCGGTGTTAATTTTTAATGCGAGTGCGTCTGCAGTGTGTTGATAACTTTTAGAAAGTGCTGTTTCCCCTAATATTTCGGCCATTTTGGAGGCATCTGCAAAAGCTTTTTGACTGTAAACTGCCACATCGATCATCTCAGATTCTAGGCCATGAATCTCCATCATGCCATAGCCATCGGCCAAAAGATTGCCATCTTGATCATTTTCTTTCAAGAGCCAATCCAAGCCTTTTTCAATGCTCGGAAAATATTTTTCCAAAAACTCCTGATCACCTGTCCAGCGATAAACTTCCCAAATTGTGGAGGCCCATTGTGGTGTTTCGTTGATATTTCCCGGGTTAAAAACTGCTCCATTGGTACTCACTTCATGGACGATTCGGCCATTGCCGTTTTCTTTTTCCGAGAGCGAATGAATCAATTCAATTGTCTCATAGACCAACTCTTTCCTTCCAGTCGCGATTAAACCTTGAATGGTGTACTCGCTATCTACTCCAAACCACCAAGGATAGTCCTGTAATCCAGCTCCAAATCCTCTCCCAATGCCTGGGACATCCCGAATCAACCAATCATTATTGTATTTTATCCATTCAAAAGCCCGCTGTAATTCTGCATCAGGAATCTGGATTTCTGCTGTTTGGGCTAGGTTTTCATAGCGTTTCTTTTTTGTAAACCAGTCGTCTACATACGTTGATTTCAAATCAGCGAAACTAGTAAGCGCATCCAGATTGCTTTGGTCAGACCCAACAATAAAAATGGGAACTTGGATAGATTCTCCAGCAGGTATTGTCAAATCGATCATTGCTCCAGCGGCTGCCCCCTTTCCTTTTGGAGTCATTTCGCAGTTGAGTTCCGCTGGATTCATGCTATACTCACTGCTGCTTCCCCAAACCGTAAACCAATTGTTTCCGGAATCCTTTCCAGTAAAAGTTTGAGTTTGTTCATCATAGGATATTACATCGGTGCTGTCCACCATTCCGCTTCGCTCTCCCAACCATACCGGTAATAAATCTACATAGGCATTGAAGTGAAAGGAGATTGATTTTTCCGACTTATCCACATTTTTTATATCGAATAGGATAACTACCCCTTGCTTTCCATCCGGTACAAACTGGAGCCGATTTATTTCAAGACCCAGACTTGTTGCCTCGTAATAAATCGAATTCGCCATAGGGTAATTTGTAAATGAGTTGCCCTTTTCGAGACAAATGCTTGTTCCTTCACTGCTCACGGCGACGGTGAATCCGTCCATAAGTTTAATAGGATGCATCCAAATTCCCCCCATCTCTCCTTCTACATGCCA
>JAHEBE010000080.1:5458-10584 GCA_024642365.1 Algoriphagus sp. | reverse complement strand
GCAACTGCCGGCATAAGAAAAGGCCGATTCCGAAGCAATATTCCCACATAAAGCCCTAAGGGAATAAAAATAAACACATTCAAAAGGAGTTGAGGTAAATCCAATACTCCGTGAGACCCAACTAATTCCGAAAAGGGAATCAGGTTCACACTCCTTTTTTCCATATAGGAAAACTCAACGCCAAACTTCAGGAGAATAATCCAAGTCAACAGCAGTAAATACAAACCCAACAAGAGCTGGGTGATTCGGTCCGCTTGCTTAATGGGATTCATAGGACTTTGGTAATTGCATCAAGAATGAGTTTGGGGGATGGATTTTGGAACAATAGAAGATTCACCTTTAAACATATCCAATATACTTGATTCAGGTTTAATGTTGTTTCCAGGAATAGATATCAAGCCTACTTCTGATGTGGGGGAGGGTACTTCCGAAGTGGGGTAGGGTACTTCTAAGGTCCGCGCTTGAACCAAAAAGGTCCGCGATCAAAGCAAAAAGGCTCACGCTCGGAGCAAAAAGGTGCGCAGTTGAACCAAAAAGGCTCGATCTCCGAGTAAAAAGCTTCGCGCTTGAAGCAAAAAGGCCCGCAGTTGAAGCAAAAAGGTTCGATCTCCGAGTAAAAAGGTCCACAGTTGAAGCAAAAAGGCTCAAGCTTGAACCAAAAAGGCTCAAGCTCCGAGTAAAAAGGTTCGCGCTTGAACCAAAAAGGTTCGCGCTCGGAGAAAAATGGTGGTCCTTTGGAGTAAAAAGGCTCAAGATTTACCAAAAAAAATAGCCCAAAGATTTTAAACTTTGGGCTATCTGAAATTAATTCAAAACGCTGGAATGGTCGAGGCTAATTTTTTATTTGACTTTCTTGAAGTCAGAGTAGACGATAGTCGCCTCGGATTTAGAGGTCTGCCCCAATACTCTTACCGCCATGTCCATTTTCTCCTTTGAAATGTGATATCCCTCGGCTTCATCTAAAAGGATAAACTCCAGATCCACCTTGATATTCGAAAGTGTGGCGACCGATACTTTGGTTTCCTTGAGATTGACGATGGTACCTGAGACCAATTTTTTACTGGCTTTGTCGATGGTATAAGTCGCTTCGCAGTCCGCGTAAAAGTGGAGCTTTTTAGGTAATGATTTTTCCAAAAACCGAAGGCCTACGACCAACTGCTTATCATCCTCACTGATCACTTTCACAGAAGCCTGATCTATTTTACCATTAAATTCCCCATTGGAATTGGTGGTTCGATTAAAGGTTTTGTTATCTGCTGCTGTGGCAGGGATTCCGTCGGTACTGATTAATGTCCATTGCTCACCAGCTGGTTTGGTTGGGTCAAATTCACTGATGGAAACAGAGGTATAAGAGCTACCATCCTCATTTTTTGAAACCGTGGTATTTGTTGATTTGAAATAATAGGTCGCATCTGATTCTCTCAGACAGTGTTCGATTTGCTCGATTGTCACTCCTGTGGCAATGAGTTTGGAGACCGCTTCGTTGGTCTGAGCAACTAGGAATCCTGGAATGGCGAGGATGAATGCCAAAAATAGAAGGTTCTTTTTCATGAAAATAAAAGGGTTAGTGAAGGCTTAAATTTATAAATGTTTTTAAAATTTCTCGCTGTCTTTCTTTGATTCAATTCATTTTTGAAGGAGAAAAACGCTTAGGAAACTCCAGTAAGACGAGTTTTGCAGTATCCCGACCGCTGTTGGTGATCGAAAAAGATTTCTTTTTTGGGATGTTCAGAAAGCCTCCGGAATTGAATTCCTGAGATGTTGATTTTCCATTGCTTTCACTTTCCAAAGAAGCATTTTGAAGTGCGACTAAAAGAAGGGCTTGTTGGGGATCTTCGAGTTGAAAATTTTTCCCCGCTGGCAAATCCAATCGATAAACCCGAACCCAAGTGGTGTCGATTTCCAGGGTAAGATCCGGCAAATCCAAGGGATTCTCTTCCAGTTCAGAATCTTTGTATAGCAACTCCACATCCATCACATTGAAGGCAGAATTATCTCGATTCCAAACCCGATGGGTACGAATATAATCCCCTGACAAATCCTCCACCAGAATGGCACCCGCCTCGGAATCGGAGTTTATTTTTCCTTCCCCTTTTATTTGGAAGCCAGTTGCCGTATTCGTAAAGGTAATGAAAACAGAGGGAGTCGTATGAATATGATAGAGCGTAGTGTCCCCAGGCGGGATGAGTACATTCAGGATTCTTATCTCTTTGTTTTCAAATACCGGACGATGCCTAGGCTCTTCATGGACAGGAACTTGGGCCAAAAGAGTGAATTCGCTGGAAATCAAAAGCAGAGAAATTCCAAGAAATAGAAATCGGAGAACTGTAGTTTTTGAATACATCTGTAAAAAGTTTTTGGGCTTGGTGGAAATTAAATTTAATGATTCTCGGGATTAATTTCAGATTTAAATTCCTCTTCAAATCGAGTTAGAAGTGCACTAGGTAGCGGGAATGGAATACCTGTGAGCTGGGTGTAATTGCAAATTACACCCTACGATCATTTCCACTTTGCAATTGGTTTACTTCGATCCAAAGTTTTATACCAAGATGAAGAAAATTACAAAAATGAAGGAATAGTAAGGTGTAGATCCTCCTGTAAAGCTGTCGAGACTACAGCTTGTCCTTCTATTATTCTGGTAAACCCAGAAGGGGAGAGCAATAAATCAACGGCTGGACTGGGGGTCGCTTTTAGTCTATAGAAGAGACGTCATAGTAGTCAGTGTCACTCGTGACTTTTGGGGAAGATGTCTTTGGACGATTGGATTTTTTCCGTGGAATCTCTCTATATTTAAAAATAGTCGATCTGACTAAATCCTAAGGATGTTGAAAGCTTGACACCATCTCAACCCTTGTCTGAATGAAAAAAGTATTCGATTTTTTAAAAGATCCTCCGAATTGGTTTTTGGCCTTACTTTATTTTGGGGTTATCTGGCCGCTTTATGTGATTATCAATCATTTGGAGTTGCACGACAATTTCAAAAAGCACATTCTCAAAACCCGTCTGGATGAGCTTATCCCATTTGAGCCGATCTGGGTCCTCGCTTATGGCAGCATGTATGCGGTTGTGATTCTTCCATTTGTTTATGCAAAAGATCGCATGCTTTACCGTAGGATGTTTTTCTCGTTTAGCCTTACGGGATTGATTGCCTACGTGGTTTTTCTAACTTTTCCCACCTATGATATTCTAAGGCCGGTTAGTAATCCCTTCGATTTTACAAGATTTTTCTTAGCCTTGGACAATCAGCACGACTCACCGTATAATTGTTTTCCTTCCTTGCATGTTGGATTTTCGATGACTGCTGGGCTCTGGACTTATTTTGCAGATAGAAGTTGGGTTGGCAAAGCTGTACTCTTTTGGGCCATTCTTGTGTCGGTCTCGGTGCTTTTTGTCAAGGAGCACTATATCGCAGACCTCCTTTTTGGAGCGGTTTTGTCAGGGACACTTTTTATCCTATTCTCTAGAAATTTGGCAGCACGTATTCCCTCAGAAAGGAAGCTTAGATTGAACAGCCGAAAATTACTGCTTCTCCCAATTGGGTTTTACCTTGTAGAGTTAGGCTATGCAATGATCAAGTATTGGGATAGGTTCAAAGAGATTTTTTGAGATCTTATGAGACTGATTTGTATTCTCTTTTTTTCTTTGGTGATGTTCTCAGTGGGCGAGGTGCTAGCTGCGCCTCCACAAGCTACCAATGCTGTCTTAGATCTTCGCTCCCATTCTTTTGCTAAAGATGGGCCCGTGAGATTAGAAGGGGAGTGGAGGATGTATTGGAAACAATTGCATCAAATGGTTCCCGACTCTGACAATCATCAGTTGATTTTATTGCCTGGATTGTGGAATGGATACACCTGGCAAGAGGAGGAACTTGGAAGCGATGGATTTGCAACTTTCCATTTGAAAGTCCTGCTGCCGCCAGAAGAGCTTCTTCTGAGCGTGGATTTGCCCTACATGTACACTGCTTTTCGAATGTACGTTGATTCCGTTCTTGTATCCGAAAATGGTACAGTAGGGGAATTGCCCTTAGTTCATGTCCCTCAATTTCTTCCAAAATTGGCTAGTTTTCGAACTTCGGGGAGAGGGGAGATCGATGTCCTTATTCAAGTTTCAAATTATAACGACAGAAAAGGGGGGATGTGGGAAGTGCCGTTGATCGGAACTACTTCGGATATTGTCATTGGACATTCCAAATCTCTGGCGCTGGAATTTTTTGTGATCGGCGCATTGGTGCTGTTTGGGTTTTACCAAATAGGTCTCTATTTCATGCATAAGGAAGACAAATCCTCTTTGTATTTCGGGATCTTTTGTTTGGTAAGAAGCGTGAATTCCTTGTTTATCGGAAGCGTATTTATTCAGACGCTTTTACCGAGCTTGAATTGGGACTGGATCGTGAAGTTTGAATACATAGGATTGATAGTAATGCCTGTGATTTTTTTCTTGTTTCTTGCAGCCTTGTTTCCGGGTTATGTCAAACATTGGGTGATCCAATTGTTTGTTGGATTCACCATTTTGGCTTGTGGAGTTATTCTGCTTACTACCAAGAAGACCTTTGGGCTTCTGTTGGATGTCATCTCCGTACAGATTTTAGTAATGGCCTTCTTTGGGATCAAAATTTTGATCTTGGCAATGAAGGATCGAAAGCGGGGTAGTTCGAATGCATTCTATGGGATTTTGGTGTTACTGGTATTCATAGTGAATGATGTATTGTTTGCGAAAGAAATCATCAATACGGGCAATTACCTCAGTTTTGGACTGTTGATTTTCGTAGGTATTCAGTCTCTTAATATTGCCTATATTTTCAGTAAGGCCTTTGAGGACGTAAAGAATCTGACGAATTACCTGAGACTGACCAACAAATCCTTCAGTCGATTTGTACCTGCTGCATTTCTTGATTTTCTGGGAAAGACGGACATCAATACCGTGGTTTTGGGGGATCAAAAACGAGCCGAAATGTCCATTCTCTTCGTAGATATTCGCTCATTTACCACCCTTTCTGAGACGATGAGTCCGCAGGAAAATTTCAGTTTTATTAACTCCTACCTCAGTGAAATCAGCCCTGTTATTCGCAAACATGGAGGTTTTGTAGACAAATACATCGGCGACGCGATCATGGCTCTGTTTCCAGG
>JAHEBE010000080.1:0-5358 GCA_024642365.1 Algoriphagus sp. | reverse complement strand
GAGGTTTTGTAGACAAATACATCGGCGACGCGATCATGGCTCTGTTTCCAGGAAAACCCTTGGATGCGGTGCAGGCCTCGTTAGACATCTTGCAATCGCTAGAATCCTTCAATGCCACTAGAGCCTTGACTGACCTTCCACCCATTAAGGTGGGGATGGGCTTGAATTGGGGTTCCGTGATGTTGGGAACGGTAGGGGAAGAAGAACGCATGGATACCACGGTGATTTCTGATGCGGTCAACCTAGCGTCTCGACTCGAAATGGTAGCCAAATTAAACAATATCCAAGTAGTGACTACTCAAAGTACCCTCGATCAGATCAAGGTCACCTTGCCATTTGCTCATCGGACTATTCTTCGGGGAAAAGTAAAGGGTAAATCGGAATTGCTCACCCTAGTGGAAATATTCAGCGAGACGACCGATCCCGACTACCAAGCTAAACTAGACACGCGAGAGATGTACACCCGTGCTATGGATGCCTACCATCGAGGAGCTATCGCCGAGTCGAAACTGCTGTTCACAGAGGTTAGTGTAATCTTGCCTGCTGATCAGCCCACCAAAAATTACCTGAACCGCTGCAACCGATACCTAGATAAAGGACTGCCCGATGGATGGGATGGTTTCGAACGATTGGATGATTGGTTGGCTAGAGATTGATAAGCTGTGGAGTTGAATGTTGTCCTCCCACCTGAACAGCTGTCGAGAATACACCTAGGCAAATTATCTGCTCCCAATGGAAATAAGACGAAGTTGTTAAAAATTATGCCTAGTACTGGGCTGCTATTTAATTCCATATAGTTTAGGCGCTGTTACTCCTTTTGAAGCATAATAATCTTTGTTCATCTCGAAGTTCATCAAAGTCATCTCATTTAAGTATTCTTCTAAAGGTTGAAGTCCAATTTCTTTTCTTCGTTTATTGACGTTGGCGCTATCTGCGAGATTTTTGGCGAAGGCTTGGCAAATTTCCATGTTGTAGTCAACTTGAGTCCCATAGAGTTGAGGTTCTCCACTGTTTATTTTTACTCTGTCCACCAGCAAACCGTAATTTCTGGAATCAGCATTTTTCTTCTCCACTTCAATTTTCATTTTATCCAAAACCTCTTTTTGAAAACCTAGGTCATGATCTGAGTGTTGAACCATCAACCAGAAATTACTAGATCCTTCTTCACCAGCTAAGTCAATTCCTACAAATCCATTTTCATCAAAAATCTCCTTAAGTCTGATTTGGTGGGAGGTGAAAACGCTGTCTTTAAACATGCTCCATTGCTCACTACTCATTTTTTTATATTCGCCTTGGGGGATATATGCTGCGATCTGGTCCAATTGAGCCATTCTTTTTAACTCATCTGCTAGGTCTTGGCTAAACTCAGTTTTTTCGAGTGAGTAATTATCTTGAGTCCCTTTTTCTTGACAACCGAATACTAGTACCGCGGTTAATATCAATCCATAAATCTTCTTCATAGTTTATTTGGGTAGTAGAGATTTTTTCCCTGATCAATCCTTTGTTCCCAATTTACGGATAGAATTTGGAGGCATGAAAAGCCGATGAAGGTGAATAGTTTGGAATATTGATCAGTCATCTACCATTTACTATGAAACTGAACCAGTGAAAAACAAATGCGATTAAATAAATAGAGCGATGCACTATCTTTATTTATTGAGTTTTTCCCTTAACAGGGGCAATAGATGATTTATCTGTTCTTCGCAGTTTAGCATAGATTTTTGAACCGTGGTGGATAAAAAATATATTTTCCGACAATCCTCACTTAGTTCAGCATAATGTTTTTCAAAGGTATCTGAATCTATTTCGTACGTGTTATTGATGTACAAATGAGAAATGTTCCCAAAGAAGTTGCTTACCAAACCTTCTTGAGCTAATCGTTCAAGCGTATTATCCAAGTCTTTGTATTCCCAGTAATGTACTTCATACAAGTCAATGATTAGTCTTTCTAGTTCTTCGGACTGTATCAGATCAATTTCTTTATTTTGGACAATTTTATTGTAAATGGATAGATTAGGGACGAAAGAATTGCTCGTACTGCCTACTCTTTCTAGTAGCTTAAAAAATTCAACGTCTGTTAATCTTGATTTGACACTTTCAAATGATTCAGTTATAAATATTTCTTGACCGGCTATAGCACTATCAATCATTCCAATTTTGGAATGGACATCATCCAAATCGCTTTCAAGGCTTTCAATCAAGGTTTTATATAATTCCTTTTCTGCAATTCTATCTTTTCGATTATCATTCCAATCATTAATAGATAAGGCAATTAAAATCCCAACCACAACCAGCACCACTTCACCAAAAGCGTAGAGAAGGTATTTACTGAATTTATTATCAGTAAGAAGACCTTGTCGAATTTTTCTAAAGAATTTTATCATGGCTTAATGGTGGGTCAGAATAAATTTTCACACATCATTGTCAAGTGCAATATGTTACTAATGGCTGATTCTTTATTTGGATATTGAGAAGTAATTCAAATCACACTCTATCACGACAGTGCCTAAAACTATACTTATTCCAAATACGGAAGATTTATTGCGTTTTAGGCATTTTAACTAAATGACGAATTAATTGCTCGGAAGTAAAGATTGATAATATTGAGATTTTTTCTGATCCCCTTTTTCTTTCCATAATATGGTTAAATTTCTTATTGCGGTCTCTGAAGTGCCATACTTCAATGAATTTTCATAATTCAAAATCGCTAAATCCTTTTGATTTTGAAGAAGATAGATGGTTCCTAAATTTGCATAAGATTGGAATAAATCTGCTGAGTCTGCACTGAGAGATTTAGTATAATAATCAATTGCTTTGGTGTAATTTTTTTCATGTTGAAGAGCAATAAATCCAAGATTCTTTAGGGAAAAATAATCATTTGGATAATTATTTGAAACGCGCTCAAAAATTGATTTTGCATTTGAAATATCATTAATCTGAAGAAGGCTATGGGCCCATGAATTTAAGAAATTGGGAAGCTCAGCTGGGTTGCCAAATTCTTCAAAATTGGATTCACTCATTTGAAAATATTTTGCAGCTTCTTTGAAATTCCCTTCGTTATAATTAGTTGTTGCTTCCTTATAATAAGGAATATTATAATTATATGAATAATAATTCTTAAGGTTAGCTAATGTGCTGTCCAAAGGATAATATCTTTGCGCGGAATCAAGTAATTGAAATACTTTCTCTTTATTGTCTATTTTATTATTTAACGCAATGTCGTATTTCCACGCTTCTAGTTCATCTTTGTTTTGTGATAAAAAATCATCAAGCATTGAAATAGCTTCATTATCCATGCCTCCTTTTTCTAAAATATTTGCATAATGTTTTACATAAACATAGTATTTTGGCTTTAATTTGTTTGCAAATTCTATATAATGAAGTGCCGAGTCTAATTTATTAAGGTTTAAATATGCTAGAGACAAGTAGAATTCTCTTCTAGTATCATAAGGACTGTGATTGTCTTTAAGAAAAATCAAAGCAGTTTCATTTTTTCCTTCATCGATCAATTTTTTTGCTATAAGAGTATTTATTGGATCACCGACAGCGGATAGGTTAGGAATACTTGGAAAATTCTGAATTAGAAAATCTGAGCTTATGGTCTTTTTATTACTTGATATTTCTTCTTTCAAGTCTCGCTGAATTTGAAGAGACTTCAGATTTAAGGAAAGAATATAAATAGAAGCCATTGTAAAAAACAATAGTAAAACTATAATTATTAATGGAGTATAACTTTTGTCTTTTACGTATTTTTCGGTAGTATTCTTTTCAGAAATATCTTCTTTTTTTCTTAACCATATTTGAGATATTCCTACTCCGATGCCTATATAGATTGCAAATAATGACTGTAATTGTGGCCTGTCTTGTGGGAAATTAAAAAACGCATCAAAACTATATGCAAATATACCAAAGGCTGATAAAAACAATAAATCATAATTTTCTACATGAATATTTGCCCCTAAGTGTTTTAAGAAATTGACTATAATAATGATGAAAATGGCAATAAAGCATAAGCCGCCTAGAATCCCGACTTCTGCAATTATTTCTAAAAAATCATTATGCGTTTTAAAGTGATAAGTAAAGTCTTTTCTTGTGGGATTTTCTTTTTCTAAAATCAGTATCTTCCAATTACCTAGTCCGACTCCGCTTATTGGGTTCTCCACAATTAGTTCTATTGTTTGTTTCCAGGATCTTAACCTTTCGCCTCCCTCAGCTTCAGTTTGAATTGAAGTTATCCTATTGGTTGCACTTTGGTTGTATAGGCTTTCTGTTTTTGGATATAGATAATTCTGGATTAAAGAATAAATTAAAATAGCTAAAATAAGACTAGTAAAGTACGTGATTAAATTCTTTAGATTAACCTTGTCCTTTGATTGTAAATACTTTGCTATTAAAAAACCAATAAAAAACAAAGAGATAAAAATTAAACCCAAATAAATTGATCGTGTGCTTAGAAATAAAATAGATAGGGTTCCTAAAAATATTCCAATAACACCTATTTTTTTTAACCAGCCTTTTTTAAATATAAGTAGGTAAAGAGCAAAAGGAATTTTAACAAATAACGATGCCGCTAGAACATTTTTGTTAGAATAGCCAGCAGTAATAAGAATAATATCATTTATTTCTCCCAGGATATAATTGTTTATTTCTAAAAATACTTTAATAGAATCGAAAATTAGTAGACCTGTTAACCCCGCAATTAGAAAAATAAGAGAGCCTTTATCTTTTCTTATTATTTCGGCAATAATAATAGCTGAAATAAATGGAGTTAAGATTTTCGTGAAATGTACAATTGATTCTGAAATATTTATTGATTTGAAAAAGGATAATAAGGAAAAAACAATTAATAAAGTGTAAAAGATGCCAATCTTAGTTTTAAAAAATATTGATAGTGGATTAGATTTTTTTTTCTGGATTTCTATAATAATAAGATATATTAAGACTATTAAATTTAGAGCTGCAAATGTTAAAAATTTAGGTCCATTTAAATCAAAAGAATTAAATTCTGGTGTGAAAACTGTAATAAATCCATACCCTAGTAGTATAATAATATTTATCCAATTAAAATTGGATGTGTGAATTCTATTTGGGGCCTTAAATTCGTTGTTTTTAGTAGTTTGTTTTTTCATGATCTCTCTATTAAAAAGTAATCTGTTCTATTATTGTTTAGGGAATCCAACTACAACCTAATATTCATAACATCCCGAAAGTTATCGGGATGTTATTAGTTACAATTTCACTTCACAAACAGCACCCCAACTCCTTGCTCAATCGCCAGCTTATTAAAGGTAGGAATAGCCGTTTGCATCAGGCGATCTCCTTCGGCTTTCAGAGGTTTCCATTGTTCTGAAAGTCGGG
>JAHEBE010000386.1 GCA_024642365.1 Algoriphagus sp. | reverse complement strand
GGCGAGGCAGGGAGTAATTTTATTAGTAACGTACCATCAGGAGAATATAGCGTGACTGTGACTGATCAAACAGGCTGTGAAATTACCGCTTATGGCTTCATTTCAGAACTTGTTCCGCAGGTCCGAATGCCGACAGGTTATCTTCCTACATCAGGTTTGTATGGGCCGGTTTCGAATTGTACAATTAATTTCTCGATGAAAGTTTTTGATCGCTGGGGACAGCTGATTTATAGCGGGTCAGAAGGATGGAATGGGAAAATAAAGGAATCTGAGGCAACTACAGGAACATATACGTATACAATCAGTTACAGCTTCAGTAAAGGAGACGAAATAGTCACTGAGGAAAAATCTGGAATTTTCACCTTAATCAGGTAAATTCCTGATCTAGCTGAAAATGCGATGAATTCAAAAGTTTTATTTTTTTTAATAAGTCTTATCCAATTCTTGTTTTTGGATAGTAGTTCTCTTTTTGCTCAAAAAAGTACGGTAGGAAGAGAGTTCTACGTGGGGTACATGGATAACAACCGCAGGACCACCCAGCCTGATAAAACTATTGTTATTATTACTGCCAATGAAAAAGCGGCAGGAGTAATCTCTACTCCTAAGCAATCTTTTCCTTTTTCTCTTGAAGCAGGACAACAATTAGTTAGGGAGTTTGATGGGAATAATGAAGGGCTTATTCATAGAGAATCAGGAGTAGTGAGCTATAAGCCTTTGCGAATTACTTCTTCTGGAGATTTAGTGGTCCATGCTGTAAATGGACGAGAATATAGTTCTGACGGGACGGTGATTCTTCCTGTGACTTCCTTGGGAAAAGACTATTATGTAACAGCTCATTTTGATGTTTTTGCACCAGGGCAAGAGCCTGGAAGTAACCAAAATTTTGAAAGTACCCTGTTGGTGATGGCGATTGAAAATGACACCAAAATAGAAATCACCCCCACAGCCAATACAGTAAATACGGTTCCTGCTGGATCCACCATCAGCGTCACGCTGAATGCAGGGGAAAGCTACCAGGTAAAGGCAAATGGCGATTTAACTGGTTCTCGAGTTCGTGTTGTGAATGATGATCCGAATGATTGTAAACTGATTGCTGTTTTTGGGGGGAATAAGACTACTAGTGCTGGGACTTGTGGAACTAGTGGGGACCACATGTATCAGCAGGCCTATCCATTGGAAACCTGGGGAAAATCATTTATCCATATACCACTTGAAGGAAGAACATCTGGAGAAATTGTAAAGGTTCTTGCTTCACAAGATGGTACTACAGTTCGTTCCAATGGGGTGGTTGTAGGTACTTTGAATGCAGGAAAATTTTTAAAACTAGATTTTGGAAAAAATCAAATTGGAGTTATCGAGACGTCTAAACCATCCACGGTCGCAGTAATAGCAAAAAGTGCGGGATGTAATGAATTTGGAGTAGCTCCATTGGGAGACCCTTCCTTGTTCACTTTAAGCCCAAACAACCAATTGTTGAAATCCATTACTTTTTCTGCCGGAAAACTTATTGGAGCTTTTAACCAGGATATCATTCATTATTTGGGGATTCTAGTGCCAAAAGGGGAGGCTTCAAAGACAATCCTGAATGGTCAAAATGTAGGAAATCAGTTTGCTGCAGTGCCTGGATCGAATTTCGAATATGCTCGGATTCGGATTTCAAAAGGGGTCAACTCTGTAAGCAATCCAGCGGGATTAATAGGATATGCCTATGGTTCTGGTTCAATAGAATCTTATGGGTTCTCCATTGGTACTGCATTAGCTAGCATCCAATATGAGACCGATGCCTCGTATGATTTTGATGTAGTTGGAGAAAAAATTGCTTGCCTGAATCAAACTGGGACTTGGAAAATTCTCCCTGATAATCCTCGGTTCACCAAGTTCACATGGAATTTTGGAGATCAATCTTCCGAGGTGCTCGGACAGGAAGTGGAGCATAAGTTTACTAAAGAAGGGAAGTTTAAAGTTATTGTGATCGCTTCTACGGGAGAGGATCGCTGCGATAGCGAAGAAGAGTTTAGCTTTGAAATAGAGGTGAAGAAAGTTGAAGCAAAACTTGAAGGTCCTAATTCTGTATGCCCTGGTTTAGATGAATTTACATACACACTTACTGATCGCGTAAATTTCAAATCTACCCTTTGGACCGTAGATGGCGGTCAGGTGCTTTCCCAAACTGATACTACAATTCGAATCAAATGGAACGGAATAAATCCTGCTGCCTCAATTAAGGCAATTCCAGTTGCTGAAAATGGATGTCAAGGCGAAGCCATTGTGCTACAAGTAGAAATAACCGATTCGATTTTGCCTGCAAAAGCAAAAGGGCAAGAAGGAATTTGTGGCGTTCAAACTATTCCGGTTTCGTATGAAGTCCCTTTTCCAACGGTAGGAAAGAACTATCAATGGATTGTAGAAGGTGGGTTGTTGATTTCTGGTCAAAATACTACAAGTGTAACTGTTCGTTGGGATGAGTCTGCTGTTAGTAGAAAAATTTATTACGAAGAATCAAGTGCATCCAATCCTTTATGTTTTGGTGTTTCTGAAGTGTTGGAAATCGGAAATTTCGAAGCTGTGAAACTTGAAGTAAAAGAATTAATTCAACCTTCATGTCCGGGGGAAATTGATGGGAAGATTGAATTAAAGATTAATGGTGGCTCAGGGGAATTTAAATTCAAATGGTCCCACGACGCGAATCTCAATTCTAAAATTGCTGAAAATTTAGCTGCGGGATCCTACACCGTGGAGTTAACTGACTTGGCTGGCTGCGGCTCTCAATCCTTACTTATTGAGCTTAAAGATCCAGAGCCCTTGAATTCCAAAATCAAATCAACCAAAGGAGTAAGCTGTTTTGGCTCAAGCGAT
>JAHEBE010000079.1 GCA_024642365.1 Algoriphagus sp. | reverse complement strand
AGCCCAACCCTTCTCTTTATTTTCTCAGGTTACTATTTTTTTTCGCCTTACATCATTTCAAAGAACTTTTCCCTTACTTTTTAAGGGCTTGTGAGGATCGCTTTCCCCAAATGCGAGTGCAAATATCGGGATTTTATTTTTGTATCAAACATAAAGTTTAAAAAAAATAAAATCTTTCTTCTTTATCACATTTTGAATTCAAATCCCTTGATGAACCTTTGTTCAATTGGGAGTGCAAACTTACCTGACTGAAGTAGAATACACAAGCAAATGGACTTTAAAAAATCTCAAATTTTGAATAAAAATTATACCCCATTAAAAATCAGCTGCTTTTCTTTTTAAATAGAGGCACAGTACTACACGGCTCACCATACATAATGCTTTTAGCATAGGGCTGAATCCTCTCCACTATCCTGCCATATGCATATAAAGGAATAGGCAAATCGCTACAGCCTTTAATAACCACTGGCCTATCTAAATAATCATTTGGATTAATCCCGCTAATTAATCGCTCAGCAATTACGATCTCTAGCTGATCTAAGGATCCTATTGCATAACCTTTTGATACAGTATCAAGATAAGTCCCCACAAGCATAAAGGCCCAATTAGGCACTATGGCATCAGCACTACAAAAAATAGCAACCCATTTATTACTGTACTTTTCCCAATCAATCTCTTTAAGCGAAGAGCGAAATTCCTTCTCACGAAGCACTAACCCTTGAAATAAAAATGAGCTAATATCAAATACAACTCGATCCTCCTTTGGGTAAATCTCCTCCAGGTTTATTGTAATAATTGAACTTTGCGCTACTCTATTGACGATTTCACTCATGACATCAAGGGGTTTTTCTTTGATTGGAGCGCTTTAAATTCCTTTAAGTAATTTGGAACGAAATAGGCCAAATCTTCAAAATCCTTATTTGAAAATTTTAAATAAGCTAAACTACCCATATCCTTTGCAGATATTTCCAAGCTAGAGAATATCGCATTGGAATGAGTAATAACTTCTTTCACCTTGTTTGCTCCATCTCCAACAAAACAAACTTTATTTAACTTTAGCCATTCCTGAAAAGAGAATTCATCAACCACTTCTGAATCTAACTCGGCTAGGGATTTTAATTCGGAATCAAAGACTTCCCGATAAACTTCCATCCTTCTCGCATCTAATAGTGGAATAATAAATCCTGAATTACCATTTATATGTATAGCCGCCTTCGCCAAAATCTTTAAGGTGGAAATTCCGATCAATGGCAAATCCCAAGCAAAAGCCAAACCTTTTGAAGTGGAAACACCTATTCTCAAACCAGTATAGGAGCCTGGCCCTTCAGAAACCGCTATAGCGCTCAGTGAACTAGGTTTAATTTCATTTCGATCCAATAAATCTGAAATCATTCTTACCAGCAATTCCGAATGCGCCCCCTTCCCATCATTCACATCGGAGTCAATTAACTCGCCATTCTGATGAAGTGCAATAGAACAAATGGGCGTTGAAGTTTCAATGGAAAGAATGAATGCCATACTCAACTTATTTAGCGCTTGCTTGTAAGGTGGATTTTATTTTTTCAGGGCTTTTCAAAAATTGTTTGGCAGCCATTACATCCACATCATCTTTCAAGCCTGCCGCGATCATCCCCTCTTGGAAATAATACCTCGAGACAATTTCTTCGGAAAGGATTTTTCTGATTTCTTTCTGATGGGTGACCAGATCCTGCTCCTTACTATGCTTCACTCTATTTTCCAGAGCTTCAATTTGAGATTTTATTTCAGAGTAATACTCCACCTTTTCAGCATTCTTCTTCATGTCCTCCACCGACTTTTCCAAGTAGGTGGTATAATCATATTCCTTCCCTTTTAGCCAAGCTAGAAAATCCTTATAATCTTGATCCGTTATTTCAAATACGCTTGGGTCAGCTATTTTTGAATGATTATAGAAGTACTGAGTTGCAAATTCAAAGACATGATTTCGCGCCACCAAACTATAGGAAATCGGTGCATAACTGGTGGTTTCAGTTAGTTGGTCTGGCTCTATTCCTGCACCATCTAAAACAATCCTTCCATTTTTAGTTTTAAACTCTTTTCGCAATGAATCTGGAATTGTAGTAAGCGCACCATTTTCTCTACTTTGTAAATAATCAATTGCTTGAATACAGCGACCGCTTGGGATATAATATTTTGCCGTCGTGACTTTCATTTGAGAATTATATGTCAACGGTATTGTCGTCTGAACCAAGCCTTTCCCAAATGATTTTCTTCCGACTAGCACCGCACGATCGTAATCTTGCAAAGCTCCAGCAACAATTTCGGAAGCACTGGCACTGCGTTCATTAATCAATACCACCATAGGGATATCCTTATCCAGTGGCGTCTTTGATGTTTTATAGGTGTAATTGACATTTTCCAGTTTCCCTATTGTCTTCACTACTTCTTTTCCTTTCGGAATAAATAGATTCACTATTTCAACAGCCTCATTAACCAAACCTCCTGGATTGTCCCGAAGATCTAAAACCAATCGATCCACCCCTTGAGATTTCAAAGAAACTACAGCATTTCTAACTTCATTTGCAGCGTTGGTAGTGAAATCACTTAATTTGATATAACCTGTATTGGAATCTAATTTTCCATAATAAGGAACGTTCTTAATTGAAATTTTCTTTCGAACCAGATTAAATTCTAAGGTGTCCTGATCCCGTTTCACTTTAAGATATACCTCCGTATTTGCTGGGCCTTTGAGTAAATTTGAAACGTCTGATGTCCCAACTCCTGCCACGTTGGTGGTGTCAACCTGAAGAATGTAATCGGCAATTTTCAACCCCGCATTTTGAGCCGGAAAACCCGTATACGGCATGATGACAATATTTCCATCGCCACGATTCCCAATTAAAGCTCCAATGCCCGCATATTCACCAGTAGTAAGCATTCTGAAATCATCAGAATTCTCCTCGGGAATATATTCTGTGTAAGGATCTAGCTCCTCCAGCATGGCATTGATTCCAATCGTCACCAACTCATCGGGGTCTATTTCGTCCACATAATAGGAATCTAGCTCGCGAACCAAAGTCGCAAAAATGTCTATATTCTTTGCGATAGCGAACAGCTTGTCATTTTTTATAGTAAAAGCAAAAAAGCCAACGATTACAAGCACTCCAATCAAGGAAAGAAGTAATGGTTTTTTAAATCGGTTTATCATTTTTGGCGTTATTTTGACTGATTAATAGGGAAAGCTTTTTAAGGACAGCAATAATTTTAGACTGCAGCTCGGCGAATTCCATCAACTCGGACCCAACATAAATCAAGCCTATTGAAACTTGCCTTCCTTCTAAACTTAAGAGCGATTTATTTAATCGGTAAGATTCTTTGATTCTTCTTCTTACTAAATTTCGCCCTACCGCTTTTTTTATTTTCTTTTTTGAAACGGAAAAAAGTACCTGAACAGTTCCCTTTTCTGCAGGTCCTTTAACATAAAATAGGACTTTGAATGGGTACAAAAAAAAAGAGGAACCTTCGCTAAAAAGTTCCTTGATAAGTTTGTCGGCATGAAGCCGTTCACTTTTTGGAAGTCGATAATTCATCGCAGAGCCTGTATTCGTAGGTGAACTTACGAAAATCAGCGCAAAGAATTACTTCTTCAATGTCTTTTCTGAAGAAACAGAAAGCTTATGTCTTCCTTTAGCTCTTCTTGACTTCAACACTCTTCTACCGTTAGCAGAGGCCATTCTTTCTCTAAAACCGTGCTTGTTCTTTCTTTTTCTGCGCGAAGGTTGAAATGTTCTTTTCATGATCGAATATCTTTATCTAATTGCTTTCTAATTTGTACTACTCTGGATTACCCCCCAAAAAGGACTGCAAAGATAAGTACCATTTCTTTAAATACAAGTCTAGCAAATAAAATTGTTTCTAATTCCGTTGCCATGAAAATCAAATACCATTTCAGCTGCTCAAATCCAGTCTCTCAGTTTATCCAAATCGAAGTAAAATTAAGTGATGTTGATCTCAATACAATAGAACTACAACTCCCAACCTGGAGAGCAGGTCGCTATCAGCTGGCAGATTACGCTCAGAACGTTCGGTTTTTTTCCATTACAGATCAATTTGAAAAACCTGTCAGATTCGAAAAGAAAGGTAAAAGCTCCTGGACTTTCAACAGCCGATTAGGAGAAGATTATTATATCCGATATGAATATTTTGCTGCAAAAATGGACGCTGGCTCATGTTGGGTAGACCCAAATCAATTTTACATCAATTTTGTGAATTGTTGCATGGAGGTCATGGGGACAAGGGATTTAGGATATGAAGTCACATTTCAACTCCCTACTACTTTTTCGATTGCCACTACCTTGCCCTTATCAGAAACAGCAGAAAACAGCTATTATGCCTCCTCTTTTCAGGAATTGGCGGACTCTACTTTTCTAGCTGCTGAAAACCTAACACATTGGGAATACCAAGTAGGAATAACTCGATTTCATTGTTGGTTCAATGGAGAAATCCATTTTTCAAAATCAGAGTTTTTAGCTCGATTTGAGCAATTCACCGGAAAAATTATTTCCGATTTTGGTGAATTCCCCGAGCCACACTATCATTTCATCTTTCAATTATTGCCTTACCAGCACTACCATGGGGTAGAACATCAAAAAGGTACTGTCATCACATTTGGCCCGGCCAAAAACCTTGCGGATCCAATTGAGATGGAGGAGCTTTTGGGTGTAAGTTGCCATGAATTGTACCATGCTTGGAATGTCTGTAGAATTCGACCTACAGAACTTCTTCCTTATGACTTTTCAAAGGAAACTTTTACAAAATCAGGCTGGATTCTAGAAGGAGTCACTACCTATATGGGGGATCTGTATTTATTAAAATCTGGGGTCTATTCCTTCGAAACCTATCTAAAACACCTTACGAAAATCATTAATCGAGATGCGCAAAACTTGGGTTGGCAAAATTACTCAATCCTGGAATCCAGTTGGGATCTTTGGCTCGATGGCTATCAAGCAGGGATTCCAGATCGAAAAGTCAATATCTATACCCACGGAGCTTTGATTTGCCTTTGTTTGGATATTATGCTTTTAGAAGGCCGAGGAAAATCTCTAACTGACGTAATGAAAGCCGTTTGGGAGAAGTTTGGGAAAACTAATAAGGGTTATTCGCAAATGATCTTTTGGAAACAGGTCCTTAGTAATTCTTTAAATGATCAGAAAATGAATCTTTTCTATTCAGACTTCATTTCAGGGAAAAAAGATTTAATTGAAAAGGTCCGTGAACTAATTCCGTTGATTGGCTTGGAATTAACTTCAGCGCCTTCATTAGATCCCCTAACCTCAAAAGTTGGGATTTTACTCGCAAATGGAGTGGCTAGTAAGATTCATTCATTCAGCCCTGCTTATTCCGAAGTCATGATAGGAGATGAAATAAAATATGTCTCTACTGAAAAGTCAATCACTGTTTACGGAAAGAGAATAAATGGATTGTCCTATGTAAAAGAGTATGTTTTAGGAGATCAAAACTTCTTCCCCACTTACTCCTTAAAAATCACCAACAACAATCCCCTTCAAAAAAAGTGGATGAAATAAAAAAGGGAGCTTTTTAAAGGCTCCCTTTTTTAAAATTCAACCTTAAATTAAAAATCGGTCTCACCCAATACTGGGTTAATTTCTAGGCTAGTAACTTTGGCCTCCAAAGGAACAGGAATCATTGGTGATTTGATTGTCCAAAGCATTGGAAGTAACACGCCTTCTTTTTCCTGATAGTCGCTGTAGAAAGTATCTCCGGAAGCAGGGTTTTCATTTTTGATTTTCAAACCTGTTTCTTCAGAATAATAGTTCACTAGCTTAGCGCCTCCGGCAGATGCGAAGATCACCTTGTAAGCTGGTGTTCCTTCTACATCTTTCAATCCATCAAGAGTGATGGTAAAGCCTTTTTCTTGATACCAAGCTTCTGGGAATAAATAAACATTGATCATTGCTTCTTCAAGCTGTGCCCCGCTTAGCTCCATTTTCTGGCCTTGGGCGCTGATTTCTGCTTTTCCATCTTTGATTTTTGTAGCCTGCATCACGTTACCCATGATGGAAGTCTTTTGTCCATAAGCGCTATTTTCAGCATCATAGACAATCGCTATCCCTAAAGGATTACCCATCACATTTGCCTCCAAATTCATTTTGGCAGTTTTGACTCCTTGTGCATTTGCCTTTCCACCGATCGCTTTTAAGTAATTTTCAACAACTGATTCTGCAGTAAGATTTGCATCTGCCATTTTCATTTCCTTGGCAGGAAAACCCATGTTGTCGTACATTTTTACTTCACCAAACTGGGCCAATTTGTCTTTTATCTCTGTTGCATTGCCGACAGCTGTGATATGCAACTTGGTAGGATCCACCAATTTTTTAGCGGTCTTGTTGATATCCTCTACTGTTAAGGCATTCATCTTTTGCAGATAAGTCGCATAATAATCCTTAGGCAGATTGTATCGCTCTGTATTCAAAGCAAAATTTGCTATAGTAGATGGGCTTTCAAGTGATCTTCCAAATGAACCTGCAAGGTTTGCCTTTGCTTGAGCAAGTTCTTCTTCGGTTACTCCGTCTTTTGCCAATTTGTTGATTTCATAAATGAATTCATATACCGCAGAATCCGTCACTTCATTTCTTACCGAAGCACTCGCAGAAAATTCACCGACCAGTTTATCCGCTGAAAAAGAACTATAAGCACCATAGGTATAGCCTTTGTCCTCTCGCAGATTCATGAATAGTCTAGAGGAAGATCCTCCACCAAAAATTTGGTTTAAAACTCGACTTGAGATATAATCTGCATCTCCTAGCGTTAGATCAATTGGCTGAGCAATATCAATTACAGTCTGAACTGATGAGCTTCTATCCACTAGCCCAACTTGATTTTGAGCAGCTGGAGCAGGTTTTTTATAAGTGAATTTAGGCACTTCACCTTTCTCCCACTTTGCAAAATACTTCGTAACCACTTTTTCTGCTTCCGCCTTATCCATATCTCCCACAATGGCTAAGTAGGCAATATTTGGCTTGAAGAAAGTTTCATAATAGGCTTTGACATCCGAGATCTCTACGTTCGAAACTGTCTCTTCTGTTTCTACTTCGCCATAAGGATGATCTTTACCATAGACTAGAGCCGAGGATAATCGTCCAGAAATTGCGTTTGGCTCATCTTTGCTAGTCGCTAGACCAGTCAACGTTTGCTTTTTCAATTTATCCAATTCCTCCTGAGGAAACTTAGGATTGTAAAGCACATCAGCCATCAACTCCAATACCTTGTCCTGGTGCTTTTTCAGAGAAGAAGCAAATATTGAGGTGGAGCCTGCTGATAGACTCGCTCCGATAAAATCTATCTCTTCATCCAATTGATCTTTGGTGCGGTTTTCTGTTCCTGCCATCATCATTTGACCCACTAGGCCAAGTAGTCCAGCTTTGTCACCTTCCATGATCGGATCACGCTCTAAAACAAGCGTGAATGAAACCCGAGGAAGTTTATCATTTTTCACCACAAAGACCTTTAATCCATTGGCTAAAGTGAAGGATTCCGCCTCTCCTATTTTAATTTCCGGAGCTGGGCCAGCTACCGGCAGTTTACTTCTGTCGACTTGAGCGATGCTCATTCCTGTCACCAAAAGTGTCAAAACAAATGCTATTGCTATTTTTTTCATGTCTTTTCGATTGATTAGGTGAAACAATTACTCAGTTGGCTGAGCTGATTTTGGAAGGTAATAAAGCACTACGCGACCATTCAGATCCAAATATTTCTTAGCCACACGCTGCAAGTCAGCTTTAGTGACTTTGCTATACATCTCCATTTCCTTGTTGATGTATTCCGTATCACCGAAGATCACATGTGACTCTGCTAGATTCTGAGCGATACCAGCCATTGAGGAATTTCCACTAACCAAATTGTTCTCTATGATATTCTGAAGTTTGGCAAAGTCCTGATCAGAAATACCCTGATCTTGTACCTGCTTGATCAACTTATCGACTTCAGTCTCCAAGTCTTTTGGCTCTACACCCATATTGGTGATTCCATACATGATAAAAATTCCACCATCTTCCAATTCCAAAGGAATCGCTGCCAAAGCCAATGCTTTTTGCTGCTTATCTACCAACTCCTTTGTCATTAATGAGGAATTTCCACCTGTCAAATAAGTCGAAAGCATAGAAAGTGCATAGGAATCAGCATCAGTTCGCTTCGGTAAATTATAAGCTTGGATCACCGCAGGAATCTGAATATTGTCATAAATAATGTCACGAATCTCAGTTGTTTTCTTAGGCTCTACTACACTAGGTCTGTAGATCTCTTTAGTCCCTTTGGGAATTTCAGCGAAATATTGTCTTACCCACTTTTCTGTTTGCGCGTAATCCAAATCACCTGCTATCGTCAGCGTAGCATTATTTGGCACATAGAAATCTTTGTAGAATTGCTGAAACTCTTCGATCGAAGCGGCATTCAGATCATCCAAAGATCCAATCGGAGCCCAATTGTATGGATGCACTGTATAGGCTCTTTTCAAAGTTTCGATGAGAATACTTCCGTAAGGTCGATTGTCATAACTCTGTCTCTTTTCTTCTTTTACAACCTCTCGTTGTGTTTCTACTCCAGTCTGATCCACTTTGGATTGTAGCATTCGCTCGCTTTCCATATATAGAGCCAACTCCAACTCGTTGGAAGGAAGCAACTCATAATAATAAGTGATATCGTTTGAGGTGAAGGCATTGAGCGTTCCCCCTCGACTTTGGATAATATTCATGTATTGTCCTCGCTCAATATTTGGAGACCCTTCAAACATCAAGTGCTCAAAGAAATGCGCGAATCCAGTGCGATCTGGTTGCTCGTTTTTAGAGCCTACATGATATAACACAGAAGTGATCACAATTGGCGTTGTATTGTCCTGGTGCATGATCACATGCAGACCATTGTCAAGATCAAACTCTTTGTAATCAATCTTCTTTTGAGCAAGTACAGGCACACTTAATAGACCTAATACTAACCCTAAAGCAGTAATTTTTCTCATCATCTAATTGGGTTTGTTTTCAATAAATAATTTCAAGGTGCAAATTGTTTTCGAATCCTTTCAACAGGGAAATTTAGCTGATTTAAAAAGGAGAAAAACCATTTAACACAATTTTTCCTCTAAAAAATAACATTTTAATCAAAGTCAAAAATATTTAGTCGAGTTTTAAAAAAAATTAACCCAAGTTTTATACTTGGGTTAATTGCTCTAAGGATTAAGTCTGGCTAAGATATCTTTGGCCTCATGCCATTGAAGACGAGGCCCAAATTGGCTCACGATCTTCGAACTAGCCATTGAAGCCAATTTCCCACTGGATGCATAGCTATGACCATTTGTGATTCCATAGAGAAAAGCCCCGGCAAACATATCTCCAGCTCCGTTGCTATCGATAGCTGTAGTTTCATAGGGTTCGATATCGATAAAGGTATCTCCATCAAAAATCATAGCACCATTCTTTCCTTGGGTAATTACAAAACGCTTCGCCACTTTTTTCAATTCTTCTCTGGCCTCAAGCAGATTATCTTTTCCTGTGAACAACATGGCTTCTTCCTCATTTGCAAATAGCAAATCCACGCTGGCACCTATTACTTCCGCCATCGGAGCTTGAAAGTACTTAACCATAGCAGGGTCAGAAAATGTCATCGCTACTTTTACCCCATTTTCCTCCGCTAACTTTTTTGCATGAATCATCGCTTGCTTGCCATTTTCGGAAGTGATCAAGTAGCCCTCGATGTACAAATAGTTGGAATCTTTAATTGCTGCTTCATTCACATCAGCAATAGAATACGTCTGAGTAATACCCAAAAAAGTATTCATGGTACGCTCAGCATCTTTGGTTACCATTACCAAGCATTTGCCAGTAATTCCTTCAGATAAATTTGCCTCATTTAAGTTATGGGCCACTCCAGCTTCTTTCATGTCATTCATATAGAAATGACCTAACTCATCATTCGCCACACGACAAGAATAGAAGGATTTACCCCCAAATTGGGAAATTGCAATGACTGTATTTCCCGCAGATCCGCCGCACTGCTTTTTTGCTTCTGCAGTGGGAATCACACTCATAAGGGCGTTTTGGCGATCCTCATCCACCAAAGTCATGAGGCCTTTTTCCACCCCATTATCAGTGAAGAATTGATCAGTGACTTTAAACTCGATATCAACCAAGGCATTTCCTATGCCTGTTACGTCGTATTTTTTCATGAAAGTGAATTGTAATATTATAAAATTGAAATATTGGAAAATTGGGTTTAGAATTCGGACATCTTTATCATTCGGGATTCATTATTCATCATTCGTTATTCTAGAATTAGAAAATTATGTTGAACCCTACAACAAACCCCGTAAATCGCACTTCGTAAATCGTCAATCGAAAATACGATGTCTTTCGAATGGTTTCTCCCGATCAAACAAATAGCGATAGGTATGATGTGTCTTATAAATTTTCGCTAAAAGCTGCTCACAAACTCGCATCATCTTAGGATTGAAATCTCCAATCCAGTTCATTTCAATGGTTTTGTATTGGAAATCGCTTCTCCCGCTCATTCGATCATAGGTGATGATCATGGCGCTTTCTACTCCTTTTCCCTGATGCTCCGGTACAAC
>JAHEBE010000385.1 GCA_024642365.1 Algoriphagus sp. | reverse complement strand
AAAAAGCCCTTTCGGTCAAAAAATGCTCGCTATCCACCGATCGGCAGGGAATCTCCAGTTTTTCGCAGATCTTCTTGAGTTGTTTATCCAGTCGATATTCATCTGGAAGTTGATATTCAAATTGCTCAAAATCCTCTTGCTCGATGAGCTTTGGGATCATCTCTTCAAGGTCTTGTTCATTGCTCGAATCTTCGAGTCTGAAATAAAGCACCGAATGTCCAGCCAATTTCAGTTGATCGGCAAAATTTCGCATGCTTAAAAAAAACGCAATAACCTTCTGGATGTGGTGACGAACATAGTCCGTCTCCTGCCGCATTTCGAGCATGAGATAGGTGACCGAATCATCCTTTTCTTCCAACCAGGAATGATTCAAATTCAGCTGATCACCAAGAATTAATCGTAAAGTTTTGGGCATAAAAACTATACTTCAGAAAGATTTTGAAATCGAATTATCGGTATCTCAATCCAAATCCAAATTTGAACAATGGGTCTTTGGAGTCATAGGGTAGATCTTCAAATTGATTATAAACTGCCTCCATACTGGATGGGAGTTCAAAGGGCAGGTTTCCTTCTGGTTTAGCTTTTCCAAAAATCACATCCAATACCGCCTCGTCTGTTGCACCATAATTCGCAAAAAGGCCTTTTGAACCCGCAGCAATTTCTGGAATGACTGCGGGACGATCCAAGTAGATGTCAACGATTGTTGGCACTTGAGCAATAATATCTAGGATAGCCTGTTTTTCATCTCCCTTAAAATCTAAATCTCCATGATGAAATTGTCCAGCAATTAAACCTGGCATGGATTGGTACGGAGTCATCAATCTCAATATCGCCACATCGGCATCTTTGGGATCGTCGACATAGATTCCGTATCGATTCACTGTTTCTTCTTCTATTCCCTCTGCATAGATTTTTAGTCCAGTTTTTAGAGGTAGGAAATTTTCATCATTTTTCAGAAGAGTCATCGATCTTCGTTGAGCAGCTTCTCCTTCAGCTTTAAAATCTGCCCTTCCTACAATTTGAAGGGCGTTTTCTACATCTACATAGGGGTTATCAAATAGCCCTAAAACAAATTTATCTCGAAGTAATCTACGAACGGAAACATCCAATCTATCTTCCGAAACCTTTCCATCTTCTACTAATTTGACTAGCATATCGGTCAGCATTTCTCCTCCAAACTGATCCATACCGGCATCAAGGATTTTCAATATTCTGTCTTCTGGACTGAGGTGCATAACTCCATGGGCCTTAGCCTCCATTTTGTCAAAAACCATATCCATGTCTGATACCAATCCCCAGTCAGTGGTGACTACACCGTCGAATTGGTATTTATCTCTAAGCAAACCGGTAATAATTTCTTTATTGAAAGCAAACCCAACATCTTCCGAAGTCTGGCCCATCGGCACCCCATAATATGGCATAATTTGGGCAGCCCCAGCGGCAAATGCTGCTTCAAATGGTTTTATATGATAGTCAAAATTATTTCCAGGGTAAACTTGGCCCTCTTGAAACTGGAAGTGCGGATCCAAACCATCCTTTTGAGGACCTCCTCCTGAGAAATGTTTCACCATAGTGGCAACGCTTTTACTCCCCAGACTATCACCTTGAGCCCCTTTCACATAAGCAAATATCATCTTAGCTGCTAGGTCAGCATCCTCTCCAAATGTCCCATTATTTCTTGGCCATCTTGGCTCAGTTGCCAAATCCGCCATCGGGTGCAGTGCCAGTCTAATACCAACTGCTAAGTATTCCTGTCGCATAATATCTGCGAAGCGGTGCATTAACACAGTGTCACCGATTGCAGCAAATCCCAATTGTTCTGGCCAAAGTGAAAAGTCCCCAGCAAAAAGGCTAGTCAATGGATTATCTGAAAAATGATTTCGCGGGTCCGTTCCGATCGTAATGGGTATCCCTAATCGAGTACGTTCACCAAGTTTCTGAAAATTATTCTGCCATATAGCCAATGGTTTTGTGCCAGGAGCCATCAAAATATTGAAATGGTTCATCTTTAACCCTATCACTTGTTCAGAATTGGCAGGAAGAATGAATGAAAAGGGATTAGAGAAGTTTGGAGTTTCTGCCAATTCCCCATCATTACTAACATTTACCATGGTAATAAACATAGTCCCTGCCTTTTCTTCCAAAGTCATTTGAGAAAGCAAATTCTCTATTCTAGTTGAATCCGATTGTCTGGAATCTTCATAGGGATCCAACACTCCATTTTTATTAAGATCTCTAAACGAAAACCCATCTTCAGAAAGAGTAGGGGCTTCTGGACCAAGTTGAGAAAGTAAATTTTCGGATTTATTTCCAGCAGCGATGAACAGGTATGCGAGGAATCCTCCAATCACAATCAAGATGATCAGGAAGAACATCCCTAGAATTTTAAATAGCTTTTTCATAAAATGATTTGGGTGAAAGCTAAAAATAAAGAAAATAAATTCTACTTAGGCATCTCAATAATCACCCAAACCAAAAATGAATTGTTCAAAAAATCAGAATTGGAAGCAGTTTTTGGACTTTTCTTTCAAACTCCTGCAATCAAAAAAAGGCTTTATTTCTAAAGCCTTTTCGAATTAGGATTGTATATAAAATTAATACTTAAAGCAAGGCATGGATGAAGCTTTTCCTCTACCCTTTGCTGAGCCAGCAAGGAAGCTATAGCGCAAACTGATCTCATGTGCACCTCCGGTATTGGCATTACCCAAAGCAGAAAGTGTAAAATCATGGCTATAGCCAATATCTAAACCACCCCCGAGCGAGATCCCCAATAAAGCAATAATTGATTCTTGGTTCGGCTGCTCTTTAGAAGCAACCGGAATGCCTCGATACCAAAGGCCTAACACTAAAGGTTGAATATTTA
>JAHEBE010000384.1 GCA_024642365.1 Algoriphagus sp. | reverse complement strand
CAATTTGGGATTCTCACAGGCAAAAAAGCGCACCATGCCGAATTAAGCCTTGGTCCGAATTTCAAAGTGAAAGGAGATGATTTGCCAGCCGTGGCTTTTGGATTGGGTTATCGGCATCAAAGGCCCGGGAAAGCATTTATGTATCGAGCTGGTATAGGACTCCCAGAAACCATTTATTTCGGAATGGGATTGTCATTTTGAAAAAGTGGAGTCATCAAATTTGATGGCTCCACTTTTTCCTTTTTAGGTACACTTTTGGATTCTACTATTTAGTTTTTTTTCTACTTAGGAATCCCCAGTACATTTTTTTTATGTTTAAAGGAATAGAACTTTTCAAAAGATTCAAAAAAGATAGATTTAATGGGAATTTCCTAGATAAAGGAGTTTCTCTTAGATATTTCCAATAAAGTGATCTGTAGGGATTATTACCACCTAAATTCCAGGGTTTAGGCAAACCAGTAAAATGGATGATTTTAGGAGATAATTGGATCTCTTCCCACTCCTGCAGTGAAAAATACTCTTTTGATTTAAGGCTAGGTATTTTTTTTTGGTCATAGGTTTGAATATTCCATTTTGGGGGTAGTGGAAACCAATTTCCTTGGAGGACAGCATTTATTGCGCATTGATCTGCATATTCTATCCGCTGAGGATTTTCTTCTAAATAAGCTAAAATGGAATTTGTAAGATCTAATTTTTTCCACTCTTCAAATTGCATAATCATAACTCCCGAATTGAAATAGCCCATTTGGGGACTAAGATTAAGGCGATGATAATCATCGATTACAAAATCTCTAACCGCAGCAACAGGGAATTCTCCTATAGATGTTTTCCAGAGGTCGCTCAAATCACCGATTATTAAGACATCAGAATCCAAATAAATAACCCGCGATTCATCTATCATTGCTGGAGCAAAAATTCTTAAATAAGTAGCTAATGAAAAATGCCGGTTGATTTTTAAATTAATATTGCTTTCTAATGTTAATGATTTAATGATAGCCGTAGAACCCATCCTGTTTATCAGATTAATCAAAGGTTCAAGCCAAGTTGAATTCTCTTCACCTATGAAAATATAAATTTTAAAGGCAGCGTTTGGGTTGTTTTTAAGTAATGAATAAACTGTGACAGTCGCGGGCAATAGGTAAGCCTCATCTAACCCTATAATTATTGGAATCTGTGAATTATTCAATTGAAGTTTTATTTATCGTAACTCTTAATTTTTTCTAAGAAAAAGAATGTGTCTAATTTGAAGCCAAAATCAAATATATAAGAAAAATTGGAGCTAAAATTTTAGAGAATTACCCTTTCAAGAAAGGTTCAAGTGCAACTGCTTGGCCCCCATTTCGTTTGCTTACATCGGCGGCTTCCATGAAAGCATAAATTTCTAAAGTCTCTTCCGCATCTACTGGTGATTTTTTGCTTCTGAAAAATGCTGCAATCTGCATAGCAAGGGGTTCATAGCCATCATACTCGCCGAAAAACAGATTTCCATCTGTTCCAAATGCAGTTCCTCCATAGTCATGTTTTCCAGCACGCATTCCTCTAAAGGTTCCTATTCTTCCATCTTTCCAAGTTCCAACGACAACTTCAGTTTCTCCGCTTGAGAACCTAGTGACGTATTGACAACCAGGGCCCATTGCAGTAAAAAGAATTTCAACTCCATGGATTCCATACCAAAATAAATCTGGATGGCTTGGTTCCAGGGTAGCTGGACTATAAGCATCGCATCCAAGTACTTTTCCAACTGCATTTTCATGCCTAACGGCATGCACATTTTTCTGATATCGAAGAGAGGAAGCGGAAAATATTGGAATGCCAGCAGCTTCAGCCTCTTGATAAATAGTCTTTACATCTTGAAATGTACCTGCCACTGGCTTGTCAATAAATACTGGTTTTTTGGCTTTGAAAACGGCCCTAGCTTGTTCCAAATGAGGTTTACCGTCATTGGTCTCTAAAAGTACCACATCGACTTTTTCTAGTAAGGCTTCAATCGAATCCGTAATCTCGACTCCTAATAACTTCACTTGCTCAATGTATCCTTCAATTCGATCGGTACTGGATTTTATTGTTTTGCTTCCAAATGGATAGGCAGCTACTACCTTCATTCCTGCAAGTTCTGGACTCGGATCTGGGGCGTTAAAAAGTTTTGTAAAGGCAGGTGCATGTGAAGTGTCTAATCCTATTATTCCAATCTTGATTGGGCTTTCAGCTGATTGAGCGGATAAGTTGAAAGGAATTGTTCCTAAACTTAGACTTGTTCCGATTAGGGACGATTTCTTGATGAAAGTTCTACGGGTTGTCTTCATAGGATAGCCTATTGATGTGAGTATTATGTTGAGGGTGATTTTAAACTTTGAAGAAGATCTTTTTACGATAAAGGAAATACAAGAAAAGCCAAACCAAGACCAAGGCTCCCAAACTTTCCATGACAGGCTTCCAGTTTTCGCCTAAAGGACTATATAATCCCTCAAAAAGCATTCTGGAAGTATATCTAAAACTAACAAAGCGATACATCATGTAAATGGTCAAGCTATTCATGCCTACTACGGTCAAAAAGAAGGACCATTTTTGGATTTTGAAAATATCGATAATGAGGTAAAAAAGGCCAAGAAAAAGGAAAGCCATTCCTGAAGTCACTAGAATAAAAGAACTGGTCCACATTCGTTTGAAAATAGGAAAGTGAATGCCCCAGACTAGGCCTAATCCGATACAAATTAGGCTTGTCAAGATGAGTTGTTTGAATTTCTTGTTTTGGGAGCTTGTGGCGTTTTTTAATATTTCACCTCCAAATGCTCCGAATAGGGTTAAGCAGATAGCTGGAAATGTGGTGAGGATTCCCAATTCATCAAATTGACCTTGAAGCAGTC
>JAHEBE010000383.1 GCA_024642365.1 Algoriphagus sp. | reverse complement strand
CCTCGATTCAAAATTGATGCAGGATCTAATTGAGTCAATAAATTCAATTTTGCCGTCAGTTGTAGGTCTTGGTCTCGAATGAGTTGGTTCAGAGACTTTATCAATGACTTTTGATTTGTTTCAAGTGCTGATTGTTGGACTTTTACCAAATTCTTACTTGCAGCTTGAATTTGGGAAGCTCTCGCTTTAATGAGTTCCGCCGAAAGCTTCAAGCTATTCGTACTGGTAGATTTTACCTGATGGCTGAGTTGGTTGATTCTTGTTTCTGCATTTTTCAATGTCAATCGCGTACTTCGATCAAGACGAGTCAGTTGCAGCTTTAGATTTTCATCGAATTCCCGAAAGCTGGACAGGATAAATTCCGCAACAGCTGTCGGTGTTTTGCATCGAGTATGTGCTGTCAAATCAGCAATCGTTTCATCTCTTTCATGACCTATTCCGGTAATAATCGGAAATGGAAATTTGGCAATTGCCGTAGCAAGCCGAATGTCATCAAAGCAATCTAAATCCAATTGTGCTCCTCCGCCACGAATTATGACCACGACATCAGGTTTGATTTTTTCCTGCTCTTCAAAAATTCGGATCAAACTGGCAATGAGACTAGACACAGCTTCATTCCCCTGCATGGTGCTAGGGTAGATTTTATGATAAATTTTATAACCTTCAGGATTTGATTCAATTTGATTTACAAAATCGCCATAGCCTGCAGCACTTGGACTACTGATGATTGCGATTTTTTGAATGACTGCAGGGAGTAGATGCCTGGCATTTAATCTCATCAAACCATCATGAGTTAGCTTTTCTATAGTTTCTTGCCTTATTCGGGCCCGTTCCCCTAAAGAAAAGCCTGGGTCAATATCCTTCACATTTACACTCAATCCAAATACGGGATGGAAATTGACGGATACTTGTGCCAGAACTTTCATTCCATTTTTCAGTCCCGTACCGGTGATCGATTCAAATCTGGCAGCTACTGTTCGATAAGTGAATTGCCAAAGATTCGCCTTTATTTTACCCAAAACTTGATTGCCTTGCTTCTCTACCAATTCAAAATAAGCATGGCCCTGAGGGGCTAATCTGAAATCTGCAAGTTCGCCCACCACCCAATAAACCGGCTCTAGATTAGATTCAAGGGTTTCTTGAATCAATCGATTCAGCTCGACTATTGATTTTGGTGTCATGTAGTTTTAGATTCGATCAAATGCTTGTTTGATTTGATCATTCAATGTTTTTGAAGCTTTAAGCATTGGAAGTCTTACTTGGTCTCCGCAAATTCCAAGATGCTTTAAGAGATTTTTGATTCCAACAGGGTTTCCTTCCAAATACATTAATTCATTCAAATCCAAAATGGAATAGGTCGCCTGGAGCTTCTCTTGATCAGTCCCATGACTTAATTTTTTGAAAGTAGCTGGAAGCGCATTTGCTAAAACTGAAATTATCCCTGCACCTCCGATACTGGAAAGTGCTTTGGTCATCAGATCATCTCCAGAAACCAATAAAAAATCACTTGGCATAGCTGCCGCTATTCGAATGCATTGTTCCAAATTTCCACTTGCTTCCTTCATCCCAAAAATATTTGGATGCTTCGCCAAAGTTAGCGTCGTAGAAGCGGTCATATTGGACATGGTCCGGCCTGGTATGTTGTAGAGCATAACAGGAACGGGAGCGATATCCGCTACAGCTTGGTAATGTGCTATGATCCCAGCTTGGGAAGGTTTGTTGTAATAAGGACTTACCGAAAGAATGGCTGAAACGCCCGTGAAATCTGTTTCCTGAATATCTTCTATCAAAGCTGAGGTATTATTTCCGCCTATTCCGATCATGATTGGTACTCGATTCGCGGTGTGTTTTACGCAAGTTTCGAGTACTTTTTTCTTTTCCTTTTTTGTTAGTGTCGCTGTTTCTCCAGTGGTGCCTAAGACCACTAGATAATCCACTCCGCCAGCAATGACATGATCGATCAGGCGTTTGAGTCCATCAAGGTCTAACGAGAAGTCTTCATGAAATGGAGTGACTAATGCCACGCCGCAGCCTTTAAATTGATTCATAATAAGGAATTTAACGTGGTCAAAGATAAGGTACTGGAACAAAAAGCCCACCCGATCATCAGAAAATTGAATTCTGCTTGAAATTTCTTTATCGAATCAACCAATTAATTTCAAAAATTCTTCCTCTGAGATCATTGGAATTCCCAATTTCACCGCTTTATCTTTTTTACTTGGCCCCATTCCTTCTCCCTCAATGATAAAGTCAAGATTTTTGGAAACGGCACTAATATATTGGCCTCCGTGAGATTGGACGAAATCGACGATCTCATCTCGTTTGAAATTCTCCAATTTCCCACTCGCTAAAATTCGTTTTCCTGCCAGCGCATTTCCCAAGACTACTTGTGTGGATTCATCTGCTTTTAGGTTTAGTCCATGTGCCTCGAGTCGTTTGATAAGAATTTGATTTGTTTCCTGCCCAAAAAAATCTTGGATACTGGTCACTAAGGTTTCCCCCACACCGTTGATTTCGAGAAGTTGTTCTGAAGTAGCAGCAGCTAAGTTTTCAATCGTCCCAAAATGTCTGGCGAGCAATTGAGCAGTGTTTTCACCAATATTTCGGATGCCTATCCCAAATAATACTTTTTCGAAAGGTTGATTTTTGGAGTTGGTAATTCCTTCCATCATGTTTTTAATCACACCATCTTGAAAGGTGTTTGCTTTCAATTTTTTGATCCGCTCTCGCAACTCGTCCGACAAGTCCAGATTCAGCCGGAGTAAAATACCATGTACAGTTCCTTCTTTTTTGCTAGCAGCCAGTATTTCCTCAAAGGATGCTTTCCTACCCAAGAAAATTTCTAAAACCACAGCCACCGGAAC
>JAHEBE010000078.1 GCA_024642365.1 Algoriphagus sp. | reverse complement strand
TCTTGTATGATTTGATTGATCGCAGTATTCACCATGAGGGGCTTGATCCCACGACTTGCTTTTTCTGATTTATGGTAGAAATCCTCCCATGTTTTCAATGAACTCCCTACCGCCATATCGAAGGTCTGGATGTAAAGCTGTTTTTTTTGTTGAGCTAAAAAATTTCGGTATCCACCATAGGTCTGGCCAGTTTTGGATTCCTGCTCCTGGAGGCTTTTCTCTACTAATTTAAAATGATGAACTTTTCCCAGGTTTTTTTTCAGCCGTTTGAAATCTGAAAAAATATCAAAATTCAGCCCTTCTTTTTTGTAGTGAATTTTGCCAAGGAGTTCAGAATAGATTTCCAAAAAACTCATCTTAGCCGCCAAAGGGATAGCCTTTTTGGATTTGATCTGCTTTCCCAGCTCGAGAAATAAGGCCTTTGCTTCGGTAAATTGTTGGTCAAATACCTGAAAAACTGGAGAAAGATTTCCTGACATACCTTAAGTGATTCGTACGAGAGTAGCTCCGTAGCCCCAATTATCTTTTTGTGTGTCCTGAAAGTACTTAATATTTTGGATTTGACTTAAGCGCTTATGGATTTCTTTTCGTAAGACGCCATTCCCGATTCCATGAATAAACGTGATTTCATTCATGCCTGAAGCGATTGCCTGATCAAGGTTTTTTTCGAATGCCTCAAGTTGGATTCGGAGCATTTCAGAATTACTTAATTCCTGATCACTTTTGACTAATTTTTCGATATGAAGATCGATAGCTGAAGGAGGTCGTTTCGTGACAATACTTTGCGCCTTGGGCTGTAACTCATTCAATTCCTGATTTAAAGCCCGAATGTCGAGTTCTTTGGTAGTTTGTTCTAAAGCAAAAACGTAGGCGTTTTTATCCAGTCGTGGTGCCTTGCTCAAATGTTTGAAAAATTGAGTCGGTTTCAATTTGAAGCTGCGCTCAAAGGCAGGAATCGCTTTCTCAATTTTTTCCTGAATGGGAATAAACCGCAATAAGAAAACTGGCCAATCCTCCATCTCTTTGAGTAGTCGATCATCAAACTTTTTCGCCTCGCCAGCTTTTACTTTTTCTGCAAAAAGTGTTCGGTGGTTTGTGCCAAAAACTTCCGACACATGGGCTAAATAACTGTGATGACTATCATTAATCAAATAAAGGCTTAAGCTTTGATCGTTGATGGGCAAAAAGGCAAAATACAATCCTTGATCTTTTGGAGCAGAAATTGGTAATGGAGTTTCCACAGTCGGAGCTTCACTTATTTTGCCGCCAAAATGTTTTTTCTCTGCTTCATGAATCAAGACAAGCTCATGTTTGAGTGAAGGGATGATAAAGCCATCTTCGATCTCTACATCAATCCTGCCACTGGAAGAAATCTTACGAACGATTCCTTCTTCGTTGCCATGGATGAGTCGTACGCGGTCTCCAATATTCATGAGTTTAGTGCTTCTTTGTAGGTGTCAATTGCCCGTTGTCTTGCAAATTTATGGTCTACAATTGGTTTTGGGTACTTTTCTGTATCTAATTCAGGGATCCACTTTTTGATATACTTGAGGTCCTTGTCAAACTTTTCAGTTTGCGAACTTGGGTTGAAAACCCTGAAATAAGGCTGTGCGTCGGTTCCTGTTCCTGCAGCCCACTGCCATCCACCATTGTTGGAGGCTAGTTCGAAGTCCAATAATTTTTTAGCAAAATAGGCCTCTCCCCATCTCCAATCTATCAATAAATGTTTGGTTAGAAAAGAAGCGACGATCATTCTTACACGATTATGCATAAATCCAGTAGCATTAAGCTCACGCATTCCTGCATCTACGATCGGATATCCGGTCAAACCTTGGCACCACGCTTCGAAGTCTTTTTCGTCATTTCTCCAGGGGATTCGATCATAGGCTGGCTTAAAGGCTCGGTCAACCACTTGTGGATTAAAAGCCAGAATCATCATATAAAATTCTCTCCAGATTAATTCATTTAGGAAAGTTGCATTGAGCGAGGCGGCCTTCTTTGCCAGTTTTCGAATCGATATTGTCCCAAAACGAAGATGAATTCCTATGCGCGAAGTCCCTTTGATGGCTGGGAAATTTCGCTTTTCATCATAATGTGCAATTAGTTCCTCATCGGCAGACTTGGGTGGAATGGTAATGCTTGAGGGCATAAATCCCATTTCTTCGAGGCTTGGAACCGGAAGTGCTTTGGTTTGGAAAAGATTTTTCCAAAGAGGATTTCCAATTTCCTGAACATTTGTTTGCTTGTATTTTTCAAGCCAAACTCTGCTAAAAGGAGTGAAAACTTTATAAAATTCACCAGAACCGTTTAGGATTTCTCCTGGTTCAAAAATTACTTGATCCTTAAAAGTATAAAATGAAGCTTGGTGGCTTGCTAATAGCTGTTCAATTGCTTTATCCCGCTCCTTCGCATAGGGTTCATAATCCCGATTGGTGTATACCGAATCGACCTGATATTTTGCCAAGATCAATTTAAATGCTTCTTCTGGTTTACCGTAGTGGACAAATAGGCTACTTCCTTTCTTTTCCAACTCGGAACTTATTTCCAATAATTGAGCATGAATGAATGCAACTCGCGCATCCGATTTGTCCTCTAGTTTTCCGAGAATATTTTCATCAAAAATGAAAATTGGTAGGACGTTTTTTTCTTGTTGTAAGGCGTAGTAGAGCGCTGTATTATCCGCTAACCTAAGATCCCGTCGAAACCAAAAAAGAGAAATTTTTTCCATGGTATACTTTTCTAAAAGAAGTCGCTTTGGAATAAAATTGTTTAGCGATTTCTCTTTCGATTCAACGAGTCAGGTTCTGCAATAGGAGCCGGAGGGAAATTGTAAAGGGAATCCAGTCGATTTTCTACTGGCGTCAGATCGATAGGCTTCCAGCGATCATTGGTATCAAAATTATAGCGAAGAAAATCGTCTGTATCGTTGATTCTCAATTTTTCCTTCTTGTTCCCGGTTATTTTTCGGAATAATTCCGAGAAGGAATTAAAGGAAACGTTCTGAGAAAGAGACACGCCATAGGTCGCTACATTTTTAGAAAGCGATAGCGAAGTGAACGTGTTGAAATTATTTCGATTGAAAATCCGAAGTCGGTAAACCCCATCTTCGGTTAGTAGATATTCTGCCTGCCAATCTCCAATAATGGAGGCGGCTTGGGCATTTCCCTGATTATCTGTAAAACCACCATCTCGCGAAACTCTAAGTCTACCATCTAAGAAGGTATAGGCGACACTAAGCTGGAAAGTTTCCAAGCTACTTTGATCCAAGGAAGCTAAATCAAAGTTGACTTCAAGATTTTTATCCACCTGTCCCAAGAAGTTGTTTAATTGAGAAGATAGCAACGATCCCAAGCTGGAAGAAATCGTAGAGGTACCGGAGAATTGACCCTCCGGAGAGAATGAACGTGACATGATTACAGAGAAAACTTGCCGGTTCATCTCCTGCTCGTCATTCGCAATTTTATTTTGGAATGCAGAGATAGTTGTCTGCACGTCTCCACTCGAAGGGAATTCGGAGAAATCAAATCCAAAAGTGATATCTGGAGAAAGTAATTCACCATTTAAATTCATGATTACACTTACTGGATACCTTCTGGAAGAGCTAGTTTCATTATTAACAAGGGTACTTGATGAAAGCAATGGCTGAATGGATACATTTTCAGTGTATTCAGCTGTTAAGTTCATCACGCCTTGATAAGGGTCTCCATACCAGGTAATTCGACCTCCTGGTCTGACTGTAAATTTCTTTTTGACAAGGTTATATAATGAGAAATTGTATTCCCCTTCAGAGATTTCATAGGTGCCATTTAGCGTGAAATTCCCTTGGGTGTCAATGTTCATCGCCAACACTCCGGTACCTCTACCTGAGATCCCTTCGCCAGTTTTTGGATCAATGATGATTTCCAAATAGGCTTCTGGAGTAATATCCAAATTGAAATTCATCCGAATATTTTCAATAGCCAAGCGATTGATATCCTCCTCGATTTGTTGGATTCGAACGGTATCCTGAATATTGATCAGATGGATAAAATCTTCCTGAGACTGTGTACTCGAGCTAGCCAATGGAATGAAAATCTGAGTTCCGGATTTACTCGTGGCATTGGCATTGATATCAAGGTTGGTAGTGGTCCCTTTTACTGTGATATTACCGCTTACAAATGCCGTCCCATAGAAAGCTTCACTATTTTTGTCTGTGGTATTGAGTACTTGAAAGTCAGTTAGGTTAGATGAAATATCCAGGAGAATATTGCTAAACCCTTGGTGATTAATTCCTCCTAATAACGTTGCAGTATGATTGTATTGGTCGCGAAGCGTTACTTCTTGGAAACTTATTTGAGTAGGTCTAAATACAATATTACCGTTAAGGGTATAAGGGGTGTTGAGGTAATTGACGAGGAGTTTTCCATTATTAATCCGACCTCGTCCTTCCAGTTCTGGGCTCGAAACTGTCCCGCCAATATTGATCAAGCCAGTAACTGTCCCCCCTAAGTCTGAGATGTAGTTGGAGAGAAAGGGTTCGAAGATGATCAGGTTTGCCTGTGAAAGGCGAGCTTCCATATCCAGGCTTTGATCTTCAATTCCAATTTTACCTTTTACCTCTATAGATCTTGCATTATTATAAGTATTCGTAAGAGAAACCAAGATTTCCTCAGGCCCCATATTTAGGTCTGCTTCAATATTTCCAACTGGGAAACCATTAATACCAAAATCCAAGAGGTTAAGATTTCCAGCAATTAAAGGACTAGAATAGACGTTTCTAATGTTGACGTTCCCATTTGCGAGCCCCTCAAATTCTTGAGGCAATAGGGTATTGAGTAGGTCAATATTTACATTGTCAATTAGCAGGTTTAATTGATCAGATTCCGCTTCGCCAATGTTTCCTTCTAGTGCAATGGATTGATTTTGATTAAATACTTTGAGGTTTTCAAAAATAACCAGCTCAGGAGTAAGGGTAATTAGGTTAAGCGAATCAAATTTCCACTCTCTATTTAAGACTTTAAGTGAAGATGGATCAAATGAGAGCTTGGTGTTTTGTGCCGAGAAAAAGGCATTTGCTTGGATTCGGGCTGCACTTTGGGTGGAGTCTTGATCTAAGCTGAAATCCAAATCCATTTGATTTTCATTCCAAATTGCTTCAAACCCAAAATTGGTAAACTCTAGAGTTTTGTTAAGCTGTTGCTTTTTTGAGAAAACGTAAAATGAAGCCAAGATGTCTTCACTGTTGATTAGCTTGGAAGTGTTAAAATCCACGTTTGTAGCATAGGCAGTTTTTCCTTGATAACTCACCGTGTCAATGCTTGTGAAAAAGTTGAAAATTGTATTCTCTCGTGTTTGATAATAGGCTCCTTCAAGGATCGTGTTTTGACTGATCGAAAATTCAGGCTCAACCAATTGAATCAATGGATTCAAGTTGATCATTCGGATATTTAAGTCAAGGTTGTAATTCTGAGAGAAATTTTGCGTCAAATCTGCAATAGGCTGTTCTTCATTCAAAACAATGGAGCTGTATTGATCAAAAAGTATTCGTAAATCTTTCCCCATTTGCTCCAAATTAAATTGACCTGAAGCGGCTGCTACAACGTAATCTGAATTCAGAGAAATCGTTCGAGTGCCACCAGCAAATAAGGATTGGAAATAGAAATCACCTACATCCAAATACCGCCCATCGTAATCTATTTTAAGATCTTGAAATTTCGCGATACCCTGGATTTCATCAATTTTAATCCCCCGACTTTCGATATCCAAAGTGCCGCTGAAGAAATTCACTTTTTCGGCAAGGCCTAGATTTGAGATCAAAGCTGAATCTATATCCACTTGAATACTAATGGAGTCAGTGGCAGTTTTGAGATTGGCCAAGCCCACTGCGCTCATTTTTAAGTTAGGATCGTTTATCGCAAGATTTCCCTTAAAAAGCTCTAAACCATAGGTGGCGTCTGTACTGATATTGGTGTAATTGTAGTTTTTAATTCCAAGTTGAGAGATTTCAGCGTCGATATCCAGCAGGATATTTTCTATCGAATTCCCTTTTAGGTTTACATTCCCACTTAAGCTTACTTTTTGGAGCAATTCACGATCATCGGCCAAAATACCCAAATCGAGTGCATTTACTTTAAGGGTTGATACGATGCTCGGAAGCTCATCTACGGTGTCGAAATTTATTCTTCCCTCAACCGATCCAATGGAGGTGTTGAATTTGCCATTCGTTACAAATCGGCTTAAATAGCCTGAAAAATCTGTTGTAAACTGGATTAAGTTGAATTTCTGAATTTCTTTTTCAATGGATTCTGGCAAATAAGGAGAGAGATCTTTCGCGAGTATTGTTGAATTTTTTAACGAAAGATTGATAAAAGTCTCTTCAATTTCAGGCAATCCTTCCAATTCGAAACTTCCGAAAATCGCAGTTTTTTGCCCTAGCCGGATTAAAAATTCATCCGATTTGATGTCTGAAACTGGCCCAGTTACTTTGCCAGTTAGGAAAATCTCATCCTGAATTTCAGGCAGCGTCGGAGCAAAAAGTTTAAGATCCTCCAAGTGCAATTTGGATTCTTCAAGATTGGCTATGATAACCACTTGGTTTAGAAAATCTGAGAATGCAGCTGGGCTGGAATATTCAAACCTCAAGAAATCTTTGATGACGCTTTTTGGGGTTTTAAGACTAAGATTAGCCAATTCGAGTTCCTCTGAAGAATAGAGTAAATCGGTTTTAAATTCTTGAATCGCCAAGTTTGATCCAGATTCTAACCCGTTTAAAAGTTTTATAGAAATGCTGATTTCATCTCCATTGATAAGAAACTTGGATGCATTGGTGTTCAACTCTTTAAAGCGCAATCGATTATAATCTAACCCATCGGTGATAGGTTCAGAATTATAGTTGACTAGGGCGAATTCCGAATTACGGATCGCAATACTTTCGATTCCAAAAACGGTTGGGCTTCCACTACTTGTTCCCCCAAACCGATCATTCAATTCTTCAATCCATCTGTTAATGTTCATGGAAGAATCTCCTTCATGAGTCAGCAATTGAATCTTTGCCTTTTCGACACGAACTTGATCAAGTGATGGAGATCCGGGGGGAAGTAGTGAGCTGATTTCGAAATCTACTAAAAGTGCCTCTGCAGCAATCATGACACTGTCTCGATGGTCTAAAATTTTGACATCTCGAAGCTCCAGTGCATCCCACCAGTTGAGCTTAATTTGTCCGACTTCTGTCTGAAATTCTGAATCTTCATTTAGAATTCCGGTTACTTTATCGATTGCCCAATTTTGAACCGAAGTAACCTGTAAAAGGATGGCCAAGGTTATGAGGAGCATAACCATTGAAAAGACCACCCAAACGATCACTCGAAACGCTTTGTGCAAAAAATCCGTAACTTTCGAGTTCTTTTCCAATGGGTACCAACAATATCGTTATTCTAGCAATTGAATCCTCCTGCGACGAGACGTCCGCTGCTGTAATAGTAGACGGCAAAGTACTTAATAATATCGTCGCGACACAATCGGTTCACGAAAAATATGGGGGAGTTGTTCCCGAATTAGCTTCTCGAGCTCATCAAGAAAATCTTATCCCTGTGGTTCAGGAAGCAATTTTTTCTTCCGGGATTAAAAAAGCAGATCTTAGTGCAATTGCCTTTACGAGAGGACCTGGTTTGATGGGCTCTTTATTGGTAGGTGTGAGTTTTGCGAAAGCACTTGCTTATGCTCGAGGGATTCCATTAATCGAAGTAAATCACATGCAGGCTCATATTTTGGCTCATTTTATTGATGAACCAAAACCTGCTTTCCCATTCATTTGCTTGACGGTCAGTGGAGGGCACACCCAACTTGTCTTGGTGGAAGATCATTTGACAATGAAGGTGATCGGGGAGACCCAAGATGACGCCGTTGGTGAAGCTTTTGATAAAACTGCCAAGTTGCTTGGGTTGCCTTATCCGGGAGGACCGCTTATTGATCGCTATGCCAAGGAAGGAAATCCGAAAGCTTTTTCATTTCCTATCACCAGAATGCCGGATTTGAATTATTCTTTTAGCGGGATCAAAACTGCCGTCCTTTATTTTCTTCGGGATGAATTAAAATCCAACCCGAATTTTATCACTGAAAATTTGGCAGACCTTTGCGCCAGTATCCAATACAGTCTGATTGAAATGCTGTTGATCAAATTGAAGTTGGCAGTAAAAGAGCATAAGGTCAAAAATGTGGCGATTGCCGGAGGGGTTTCTGCCAATTCTGGGCTTCGAGAAACCTTAGGTAAACTTGCCAAGGAAAAAGGTTGGAATCTTTACATTCCAAAATTTGAATATTGTACGGATAATGCTGCAATGATTGCAATGGCAGCCCATTACAAATTTCTAAAAGGCGAATTTTCAAATTATGAAGTTTCGCCTCTAGCAAAAATGAAGCTTTAAATCATGGCAAAAGATTCCAAATTCGATAAAATCATCAATATCAAAAATAAGAAAGCAAGCTTTCAATTTGAGTTTGTAGATACCTATGTCGCAGGGATGGTTCTGAAAGGAACCGAGATTAAGTCTATTCGGGAAGGCAAGGTTTCCTTGACAGAATCATTCTGTATTTTTTTAGATGATGAATTATATGTGCGACAAATGCATATCGCACCCTATTCAATGGCAGCAAGTTACAATCACGTGGCCATCCGGGATCGAAAGTTGTTATTAGCGAAGCGCGAACTCGAAAAACTTCAAACTAAGTCTCAGGAAAAAGGGCTTACCATAATTCCAGTTCGTATATTTATCAACGATCGCGGTATTGCAAAAATGGAAATCGCGCTCGGTCGAGGAAAGAAAACCCACGACAAAAGACAGGATTTGAAGGAAAAAGATGCAAAAAGAGAAATTCAGCGAATGGCCACTGACTGATGTTTTTGGGATTTGTCGACAGACAATTCTGCCTATTTATCGCCAACCTACTTTTGATTCCGCATTAATCACACAATTACTTTTTGGCGAATGTTACCAAGTGCTCACGATGAGCAACGATCAGCTTTGGTTTAAGATTTCGCACGAAGAGACAGGCTACGAAGGCTACATTTCTTCGAAATTGCTGAAAGAAATTCCAGCTGCTGACTATCAGAAATACCTGACCAACGATTTTCAAGTCGTGACCAGTCCAATTGCAGCAATCGAATACATTGGCACCAACCTTTATCTACTTCCAGGGAGCAGATTACATTTTTCAGATTTAGAACTTTTCAATTGGCGAGATCATATTGGATTTACTGGATCAGTCCGAAGTCATGCGATTGTGGCTGATCGGAGTCAGTTAATAGATATTGCCTTGAAGTATATTAATGCGCCATTTCAGCCAGGAGGGAGAAGTATTTTTGGAATGGATGAAGATCAAGTCTTTCCGCTGATTTTTTCTATTGCAGGATACCAATGGAAAACTGACAAACTACCTGGGAAAATGGTTGCTGCGGAGGAAGTTTTACCGGGAGATATCATGATCGTCACCGAATCAAACTCGGATAAACAACGCATCGCATTGTACCTCGGGGCAGAAGAAGTACTCTGGATGGATAACCGGATGCGAGTAACTGATTTTGACGAATGGTTGGCTTTTGCAAAAAACATTCCCGGCAAACAGGTTGTTTTAGAATCTAGAAATCTAATCGACTAGCATGGAAAAAAGAGTTCTAGTACTGAATTTGGATCACTCGCCAGTAGCAGTTGTGACTGTCCAAAAAGCTATGGTACTTTTGCTCTTAGAGAAGGCCTCTTGCCTTTCTGCTTACGAATATTTAGAAATTCGGACTGTCCGTAGACGGTTTGATTATCCAGCTGTCATCTGTTTAAATCATTTTAAAAACATCCCTTACCGAGGCGTTTTGCTCAATCGAAACAATCTTTTTCGAAGAGATAAAGGCGAGTGCCAATATTGCGGCAGTAAAAAACAACTGACTATTGATCATATCATTCCTCGATCCAAAGGAGGAAAAACAAATTGGACTAACCTGGTAACTGCCTGTCATCGCTGCAATGCGGTCAAAGGGGATAAGTCTCCTGATCAAGCAGGTATGCATCTGAGAAGTGTTCCCTTTAAACCTTCATTAACCTATTTTTTAGCTGAATATGCTGCAAGGCAAGCTTCTGAATGGCTCCCTTATTTGGAAAGTAAGGTCTTGATCCAGTAATTCTCAATGTTCATTTCAAGGAAATGAATAAGCATTAGGCTAAGCTTATGATTTCGGTTACTTTGGCAAAGAAATTGCCACTCAAGGGTTATGAACTTTTCTCTTTTACTTACGCTATTATTGGCTTTTAACCTGAATATTGATTCGGTTGATCTGAAGGATTTAATCGGAAAGTGGCAGCTAGTCTATGCCGAGGGGATAGCTAAAATCAAAGCATCGCCCCAATACAAATCTGCTGATCCGACGATGAGGGCTAACATTGACTACAAAATCCAATCAAGATTGGAAAATACGGTTTATGATTTTATGTCCACGGATAGCCTGAGCTATACCGATTTGGAAAATGGGACTTTGGTGATAAAAAAAGCTAAGATTGAATTGAAAGGAACCGATGTTTTGGTGATTACCTCAGGAACAGACGTCCGCGAAGCTCGAATTTTGGAAGTAGATGCCAATAAACTCGTGCTTGAAACAATCTCCACAAATTCTGGAGGAGGCAAGTTAGAATTTGAGCGAATCC
>JAHEBE010000382.1 GCA_024642365.1 Algoriphagus sp. | reverse complement strand
AGTAATATTGGAATGACCGTAATAACCATTTCGTCAATTAGATCTTCACTTAAAAAACTTTGAATGGTTCTTCCCCCATCTATGTAAAGACTATTGAAACCGAGACCATGGATTTCTTCCAAAACCTGTTGAAGTGTTCCGCTTACAAGCTGAACTTTTCCCTTTAATTCTTCTGGGATAGTGGTGAGGCTTTTGCTGAGGACAAAGACCATTTTTTCGTAAGGCCAATCAATTCCAAAGCTTAAAACAGTTTCAAACGTGTGTCTGCCCATCAGCAAAGCATCCGTTTTTTCCATAAATGCAGCATATCCTGAATCGATCTGATTCATCTCCGGGACTGCATCCAAAAACTCGATTCCACCATTGGAATCGGCAATAAAACCATCAAGACTAGTGGCAATAAATACCCTGTTTTTGGGAGTCATAATTTCCAGCCTTTTGACTTAAATTTTTTCAAAAACCAATCGGTAGTGTTCCATAATCTCTTTTTCAAAACACACTCGATTTGGGCTAATTTTGAAGACCTCGACTTGATGTCTAAATTCTTTACTCGTGATGTACCGTGGAAGTAAGGTGGCATAAAGCCAATATTTTTTTAAGCCAAACTTTCTGAATTTCTTTCTCCATTGGCCGATGGTCTCAATATAATCGAGTCTTCCGCTGCTCTTAGATATCAATTTAAAATGAGGCTCGGCATTTCTGATGACCATTTCTGGACCATATGGAAGCCAAGAACCTGGAAATTCTTTGATCATAAGTGCCATCACATGGGCAGCGGATCCTTTCTCGGCATTTACATCAATATCCTTGAAATCGATCATATTCTTGCCAAAGACCATGGTTTGCATATAGAACCTTCCGCCAATTGGCAAGAGATCATAGAGCGTTTGGAAAAAATCGCTGTAAACTTGTTCCTGTTTTCCAGCTTTCCATTCTTCAATTGAACAAAAATGCTCCAAGCCACCGATGCAAGAAATGGCATCAAATGTCCCAAAATCATCAGGCTTTACGGTTCGGCAATCCTTCACGATCACATTCATGCCATTTTTCTGGCAGGCTTTTGCTTGACCTTCAGAAAGCGTCAGCCCAATTCCTGTGGCGCCCCTTTCCTTGGTGAAATAGGTGATGAAAGGTCCCCAACCGCAGGCCATATCCAACACTTTGCTTCCGGCTGTAATATTTAGACTGTCAGCGATAAATTTATGCTTTGCCTTTTGAGCTTCCTCAAGCGTCATAGAGAAATCGCCATCATATTTGGCTCCACTGTAATCTCCTGTTTCGCCAACGCTTAAGCGAAAAATGTGATCGATTGTGGTATAGGTAAAATCTAAATCATTTTTGTCAGCCATTTTTCTACGCCCTATTTGGCATGTTTAAGTTGAATAACTATTCGTTAAAACCCTTTATCAACTGGTATGTAAACTGGATAATTTCTTTATAATTCTCTTTACTGATTTTTTCATCAATTCCATGAAATCGAGTCATGCTCTCTGAGTCAAGTCGCATCGGATAAAAGCGGTAAACATCCTCGGCGATATCATAGAAATAGCGGGCATCTGTTCCTCCCCCGAGTAATCCTGGGACGACAATGGCTTCTGGATAAATTCCCCGAATGGTTTTAGATAAGATTTGATAAGATTCAGAATCAACCGAGGATACCGGAGAGGGATTGGTTAGAAATCCAACAGGCTCCACACGTACCTTATCGGAGATTACGGATTCGATATGAGCCTGCACCGTCTCAATGCGCTCGCCCGGAAGGATCCGGAAATTGATCGTCGCCTCGGCTACTGTAGGAATCACATTGTTTTTGACACCACCATCGATTATTGTCGGAGCGGTAGTCGTATGGGCATTTAAGCCCTCCAAGAGTTGCTTCTTAAAGAGCCAAGGATTGGCAAAAGCCATTTTGGTGAAAAAGGGAAGTTCTGCGCCTAAATATTCCAACTGGTAACCGATAGGATCGACTAGTTTGTAAGGCAGTTGATTGTTCTCCAGATCCACGATAGCCTGAGCGAGTATTCCAATCGTATTTTCTCTTGGAGGAGCTGAACTATGGCCTCCATTGGTTTCTACTATCAGCCGGAAAGAAGCAAAGCCTTTTTCCGCCAGATTGACCATCGCCACTGGTTTGCTGACTCCAGGAACTAAGCCCTCAGCGATATAGCCGCCTTCGTCGATAGCCATGGCTGCCTGCACTCCTTGGGATTTCAGGTGTTCAGCGATTTTAGCAGCACCTTTTGCTCCACCCACCTCTTCGTCATGACCGGAAGCGATATAGATGGTTCGGGAAGGCACATAGTTCTCTGCAAGCAATTTTTCCACAGCTTCCAGCACACCGATCAATGTGCCTTTATCATCCATCGTTCCTCTTCCGATGATATGAGTATCCGTAATTTTCCCTTCGAAAGGCGGTGCTTCCCACTGGGCTAAAGTAGGCTGATCCACTGGTACCACATCCTGATGCGACATCAGGATAATTGGTTTTAGGCTCGGGTCCGAACCTTCCCACTTGTAAAGTAGGCTGTAGGTGCTGATTTTTTCGAGTGAAAGTGTAGCATGTGTCAAGGGGAAGGCTTCTTCTAAAAAACGGTGAAACCCAAAAAATGCCGCCGAATCCGGGATGGCATCTTCGCTAAAAGAAATGGTTTGGAATTGAACTGCTTTCGAAAGATTTTCAAAAACCTGATCTGAAACAGAGATTGGCTCTATTGGAGCAGCTTCCACTTGTTTGGAAGAAAGGCTGAGGGTATTGAAAAGGAGAATTGCTGCAAGAATTACAACAATTGCTAAAAGCGCGAGTAAGATTTTTTTCATAGAACTGGTTTTTACCGGGTGGTTGAAATAAAAATACTTAAAAAAGAGTTGCCCCCCTATTCTGAATTTAG
>JAHEBE010000077.1 GCA_024642365.1 Algoriphagus sp. | reverse complement strand
GCCTCAAGCAAGGCCTCAAGGCTTTTGAATGTTTGAACCCAAGGATATTTATTCTGGCATTTGGTATCATTCCGCTCAACCACTGCTGTGAGTTGGAGTTCCGCACAAGCATTAATCAAGGGCGCGTGCATTTTCTCAGCAACAGATCCAAAGCCTACTATGGCAGTTCTAATTGGAGTGCTCATAGGTTCATTTCGTAGGCTTTATTTACCAATTCAATTCGAGAGGTAACGCCAAGTTTGACATGGATGTTTTTCCGGTGGGTTTCGATGGTTTGCTGGCTCAAACTTAGCATCTCGGCGATGTCTTTATTTTGATGGCCATCTTTGATCAGACTGATGATTTCTGTTTCTCTTCTGGAAAGTCTATACTTTGCCCGAAAACTATCAAAATAAACTCCCTGAGTAGTCTGTTTCTTTACCTTCTCAAAGTTGTGAACGTGTCTCCCTTCATTTACTTCATGAATGGTAAATATCAACTCATCCGGGTCGGCATCCTTAAGAATGAATGCATCAGCACCGCTATTGATTACTTGTTTGAAAATCTTTTCCTCATCATACATCGAAAGCACTACGATTTTGATTTCTGGAAATTTTTTCTTGACCAAATCAATCACCCCGAATCCATCTAAGATGGGCATGTTTAGATCCGTTAGAATCACATCCACTGGCTGTCCTGGCAAGAAATCAACCAATTCTTTTCCATTCGGAAAAGTCTTCACCACTACCATATCTTCTTCATCCTCAAGAATCCCTTCGATTCCTTTGGCAAATAAATTATGGTCATCAGCAAGTGCAATTCGAATCATTGGGTTGGGGATAAGGAAGGAAATGAAGGTTTAAGATATCTCATAAACCTCAGCTTGACAAGGTTAATTTGATTAGAGTGCCATTTCCTGGTTTGGATTGAATGTCAAATTTCCCACCAATTGTCTCCATCCTCTTGGCCAAATTGAACATGCCACTTCCATTTGAATTTTGATTGATATCAAAGCCTATCCCATCATCTTGAATAACAATATGCTGTGCACCTTCCAGTTGATTGGCACTAATCCTAATGTGATTAGGACTTGCATGCTTGATGGCATTATTGAGAATTTCTTGGATGACCCGGATCAAAACAAGTTTTTCGTCTTTTTTTAGATTAGAAAATTCAGTTTCAAAATTAATCGAAGTCTCACAAAACCCAGTAGATTTTACTTTCTCCAGTTCTTGGCTTATAAAATCTTCGAGGGAAATCTCATCTACCCAATCTAGGTTTAAGGATTTTGAAAGTGAGCGAACTTCCTGAATAATCTGGCTCAAAAGTTCACGACCCGCCGCATGCTTTTCGGGTTTGATTGAACCAAAATTCAATTTAGCTAAAGAAAGTAACTGCCCGATATTATCATGGAGTTCACGTCCCACATGGCTGAGCGTTTCATGCTGAATTTCGTTCTCGATATTCAATAATGTTTTTTCATGCTCCGATTTGATGAAATCCAGTTTTTGTCGGTTTTGAGCTTGTCTTTGACGGTGAATAAATACCATTGCTACCACGAACGTAGACATTAAGCCTCCCAAGAACAGAGTACTAAAAATGATAACGTAAATTTGATCTTCAAATGGATTCATAAAAAGGTTCTTTTTCGAATATTCCAGAAAATTTTGGAGAAGCAATAGTAAGCACGAAAATAGAAAGGTTAATCACCCCCATCACCAAATCTATTTGAGCTAAAGATATCCCCAATTGCTTATTTGTATTATAAAGGTAAGTTATTGAAACTGAGTTGACATAAGTTAAAGAGTAAGTGAAGAGTATAAAGGTCATTTGCCAAAATGAGAGCAGCCTCAATGGATTTGTATTAAGGTACTTTTGATTAGTCATCAAATCTGTAAAATAAAGTCCACTTCCAACCAATATCATATTAGCCCCTAATGCAAAAATAATAGGCTGATTTAGGTAAATCGGTTCGATTCCAGTTAATCCTAAAAATAGAACCGAAAAAATAAAAAAAGCCAACATCCAATTGATGAATTTCCTTTTAGAAGGTTCCAACCTTGTTTTTATCAAAAAAAGATAAAGAATCGTCACAATATATTTATTCACAATATTGTAATACCACACATTAAATCGAGGGTTTTCCACATTTCCCAAAATTTCATTTATCTGTTTATTCAATTCAAAGTTGTAGACTAAATAACCCGCAAAATCCTCATAAACTACCGTGAAAGTGACGAATAAAAAAGGAAGCCAATAGTGAGGGTTAGATCTTCCTTCTTTTTTTAGCATACTAAAAAAAATGACACTTAAAATCAGAAGCAGATTTATAAGGACAAAATAGGGGGAGATAAATATTTGGGCAAATTTACTGTCCAATTTTTGGTACCGTTAGAGTCTGGATCTCAAATTAAGGGGTATTGAACTCCTGAAATCTGATCCTATTTATGAACAAAAGAGAATACGGTTGAGGAATAAGGTAAGATAATTTTATATAATTGGTTTTCAAGAAATCTCGAAAGATGGTTCTTTTTCAAATTTGTCTGGAAAAAGCGGAGAGGCTATTGTCACGATTAAAACAGCTAAGGTGCCTAGCATCATCACATAGGAAAGATCCTGTAAAGCCTTTCCCAAAACGGGATTAACTGCATAGAGATACAATAAGGTTACTGAGGAAATATAATTCAATGAAAACGTGAACATAATTAAAGTCATTTGCCAGAATGATACTAACCTCAATGGATTTCTTCCCAAATATTGATCACGCGTAATCATTCCGATAAAATATAATCCACTCCCGATCAATATCAAATTGGCTCCAATAGCAAATATGATTGGCTGATTAAGATAAAGCGGTTCAACGCCTGAAATCTGAAGTACAACTACCAGAACTATGAAAACTAAAATCATCCAATTCATATATTTCTTATAAGCCGGCTGCAGCCAGTACCTAATAAGCAATAAATATAGGATTACTCCCACCTGTCTTCTAGCAATATTAAAGAGCCAAAGGTTAAATTGGGGGTATTCTGTATTTCCCAAATAGGCATTTACAGCTTTTTTGAATTCATAATTGTAATTGGTATAAGACCCAAAATTCTCATAAAACACTGTGAATGCTAAAATCAAAAAAGGAAGCCAATACTGAATATTGGCTTTCTTCTCTTTTGGTAATTTGATGAAAAATATCACCCCAAGTATCAATAATAAATTAGCACCAATAGTAAACCAGTGAGAAAAAGCTTGTAATAGTCCACTATTCATGCATAATCTTAGTTACTAGTAGGTCCTGATTCACATCGATATGGACACTCCATGCCCCCACCAACATATCCATCCTCGGTGCTGCTTATGATATTCAGCTTATCTTCTTGGAGATTGGCCGCACGCATTACCAAAGTCATCTGGCCAGTGTAGTCATTCGCCTCATTTGGATAGACTTTTTTAGCAGTTTCTTCAGTATACTCTGTAAAATAAAATTGAATTCCTCCCTTTTTAGGATCCTGATCCGCTTTGGCCAGAAGTCCCTCCAAAGTCTCCCTGTCAAAAAAAATCCAATTGGTTTGGTCTGTTTTATCTTTGCCTTTTTTGTCTTTAGCAGGCTTGCCTTTTTTGACTTCTTTGTCATACTTGCCCTTCATGCTCTCGAAGTCTTCTTTTGAAATTTTCATTGAAAAGTTTTTTGTTGTTTAAGTGTTAAATAAATTAAGTACTAAAAACTAAGGCTAAAAGTTAAGATAATTTTACGCAATTGGTCAAAAAAAAGGAGCGAGATTACTCCCGCTCCTATTAAATAATTAGAACTTTTATTAGGCCAATTTCTTAGAATCTTTTTCAGCCTCGTTATCAATTTCTCGTTTCATTAGATCCACCACAATTGGAGTTGCGATGAAAATAGAGGAGTATGTACCAACTACGATACCGATGAATAAAGCAAATGAGAATCCTCGAAGTACCTCACCACCGAATAACAAGAGCACTATCACCACGATTAAGGTAGTAAATGAGGTGATCAATGTTCTTCCTAAAGTCTGGTTGATTGCATCGTTGAATACTTTAACCAAACGATGTGTACCTCTATTTTCGATGTTTTCTCGAATACGGTCAAATACAATCACGGTATCGTTGATCGAATAACCAATCACTGTAAGTACCGCCGCGATAAATACCTGATCGATTTCAAAGGTAGCTCCGAATGCACTTGCGATCGCAAAAGCTGCAATTACGAATAAGGTATCGTGAATCAAGGCAATAATAGATGCCAAAGAAAACTGCCACTTACGGAATCTCAATAGGATGTAAAGGAAGATCGCAATCAAAGCTACGACCATCGCTTCCAATGAGGAAGCTTTGATATCATCCGCTACAGTTGCTCCAACTTTAGATGAACCGGTAATTGCGAATTGGCCATCCGACAATTTCTCAGCATCATCTGTAAAAGTCAAACCAGTCACAGTAGCAATTCCTTCTTTTACTTTAGTTTCCACTTCAAGGTTAGAAGCAGCATCATCTTCATTTACTAAATAGGAAGTCGTCACTTTTAAGACGTTAGATGCGCCATATGTTTTCACCTCTACAGATCCTTCAAACTCATTATCCAGTCCAGTCTTCAAATCAGATGCTGCCAAAGGCTCAGAGAAAGCAACGATGTAAGATCTACCTCCTGTAAAGTCGACGCCAAATTTCAATCCGTTGATAGCTGCAATTCCAAGTCCAACCACGATAATACCTGTTGAAATAAGGTAAGCGACCTTTCGCTTGCCCAAGAAATCCAGATTAAGAGTAGACAATGCGTCTTTTGCAAACGGAGTAGCAAAACTAATTGAGCTCTTGTCGCCTTTTTTGCTCATCCAAGACACGATCACTCGAGTAATGAAAACCGCAGAGAAGAAGGATGAAGCAATACCAATCATCAATACAATTGCGAATCCTTTCACAGGACCTTGACCTAATGCATATAGAATCGCACCTGTCATAAAAGTCGTTACGTTTGAATCAAGAATCGCTGAAAAAGCTTTGTCATAACCCGCGCTAATCGCGCTCAATAGACCTACACCATTTCGAAGTTCTTCTTTGATTCGCTCAAATATTAGCACGTTCGCATCAATTGACATACCGATAGTCAATACGATACCTGCAATACCTGGCAAAGTCAATGCTGCACCAAGCTGAGCAAGAATACCCAAGATGAAGAATATGTTGAATACCAAAGCTGCAATAGCCACAAAACCACCTTTAGCGTAGTAGGCCACCATAAACAAGACTACAATTAATAGACCTGCCACCATGGAAATCAAACCTTGATTCAAAGCTTCTTTACCTAAGGTTGGACCAATGATACTTTCCTCTACGATTTGTGTTGGTGCCGGAAGGGATCCTGACTTCAAAATATTCGCTAAATCTTGAGCTTCTAGTAGGGTAAAGTTTCCAGAGATTTCAGACTGTCCTGTTGGGATTTCGCCGTTTACAACCGGAGCTGTATACACATAGTCGTCAAGAACTACTGCGATTCTTCGGCCGATATTATCAGCGGTCAATTTTCTCCATTTTCTTGCGCCTTCAGCATTCATTTGCATGGATACTGCTGGACGAGAAGTCTGATCCAAAGTCTGTCTTGCATCAGTTACCACATCACCTTCCAAAGGCGCTTGATCCGATCCTCTTGTAGATTTGATCGCATAAAGCTCAATTACTTCTGAGCCATCTTCAGCTTTGACAGGCTTTACACCCCAAAGCAACTTGATGTCACGGGAAAGCATTGACTGATACTCCGGCTTTTTCAAAATCCTGTTGATCGTCATCGTATCACGGATGTCATAGGACAATCCGAAGTTTGGCTTCAACAAAGCAAAAATCGGAGAAGTAGTATTCGATTGGTTCATCGGGTCTATCTCCGCCAATTGCTTTTCCAATGCATTCTTCAAGGAATCTTCAGGAGATAAACCTTCTGTCGAAACAGTATCTGCAGCAGCACTAGCTAATCCATTGTCCGCTACCCAAGCAGCATTAATGTTTTCTAAAGAACCACTGATTTCGTTTGACTCAGCTACTTCCCAGAACTGAAGTTTTGCTACGCCTTGAAGCAAGTTTCGAACTCGCTCTTGATTATCCACGCCTGGAAGTTCGATTTGAATTCTACCTGATCCTTGGATTCGCTGGATGTTTGGTTGAGAAGTACCGAATCGGTCAATACGAGTTCTTAAAATGTTAAAAGAACGCTCGATTGCATTTTCAACTTCCGTATCGATAATTTCAAGAATCTCTGCATCCGAAGATTCAAGGGAAATTTTACCTCGGTTTGCTGCAGTGGCAAAAATCGCACTTAGGTTTTTGCCTGCATTATTTCGCTGCCAAGAAGCATAGAATAAGTCGACAAATTTTGAAGTAGAAGTTTTAGCCTCTTCTTTCGCCTCTTCTACAGACTTATTGAAAGCCTCATCTTTTGGGTTGCCCGCGATACCTTTCACGATTTCCACTGGAGAAACTGCTAAAGTCACGTGCATACCACCTTGAAGGTCAAGACCAAGTCCTAGTTCGGTCTCTTTAACTTCCTGGTAGGTGAAATCTGCACCTAAGAAATTGTAAACAGGCTGTCTCCAAACTGAGTCTAAGTAGCCTTGTCTTTTGGCAAAGTCAATATTGCCTGTTGCGTCAGTAGCATAGTCTGTAGCTTTTTCCTGAACGCCATTTGATACAAATGTGAATGACAGATAGTATAGACAAAGCGTCGTAACAATCACTGTCAAAAACACAATGACACCTTTATTTTGCATGATAATTATTAATTAATTGAATAGAAATACAAGAGATTATTCGGTCCCAAATGGATCGAATGAGAAATTAGAAATGAAATGTGTTGGAGGAATTAGGGGCCTTTGGTAGAAATTATCCGTTCAAAGAGGATTTCTACCAACTGGTTTGGCTGAAAAATACTGGTAGATTCAGTCAGGAAAGTACTTCCCTTGAACCTTACAATCTCATAAATGAAATATAATACACTTTGGGACACGTGTACCACAAAAGGCACCACTGCATCCACAGCAACATCAATAAAAGTTTGATCCTGATCTCCATTTGAGGATTGTTGTTGCTTTTCGATTTGGTCATCAGCACCTGCTGATGGAATATATTCGACACTGGAGATAAACAAACAGAACAATAAAGCCAGCATCACAGTAATGCGCTGTTGCAGTAAATTGCTTGATGATTTTGTTTGTTTCATGCGGCGCAAATATAGCCAATTATTAAAATAGGAAAAGAATTAGCGCTTTTTTTTGGGATTACTTACCTGATTTATACCTGAGATAGGTCCGAATGACGTCCAAGGCCTTATCGAAGTTGTGATTATTGGTGACAATCAGGTCTGCCTCATTTTTAAATGGCTTGATATACTTCTCATAAGTTGGCATCACGTGCATTTCATAACGATAAAGCACATCATCCAAATCATAGCCACGTTCTACTTTATCTCGAATAATCCGTCTTTTGAGTTTGATGTGATCTTTGGCATCGATGAAGATTTTAAGATCTAAAAGTTCCGCTAACTCCGGGTAATACAAGACAAAAATACCCTCCACTACTACCACAGAAGAAGAAACAAAGGAAAGCATCTTTGGTGTTTTGGCAGAGTTGTTAAACGTATACTCCTCGCGGTAAACTGTTTCACCAGCTTGAATTTTACGGATATCTGCGGCGTATTGCTCAAAGTCAATGCTATGTGGCGTATCAAAATTATGCACTCCTTGTGAGTCAATCGGCTGAAGATGCCGAGGTTTATAATAATTATCTTGGGATATCAGACAGACCTCTCCAGGCTCAAATGAACTGAGCAATCGCTCTAAAAACAAAGTCTTTCCTGAAGCAGATCCGCCGGTGATCCCGACGATAAATGGTTTTTGCATGGTGCAATTTATTGAAATCAATTCCTTTTTTTAGAATTATCGCTTCTTAAGGAAGTCGATCAAAGCTCTTACCGCGATTCCGCGATGGCTGATTTCATTTTTTTCAGCCATTGATAATTCTGCAAATGATCTTGAAAACCCCTTTGGTTTAAATACAGGGTCATATCCAAATCCACCGGTTCCGCTTCGTTCTTCCAGAATTTCGCCTTCCACAATTCCTTCAAATTGATATTTTTCACCATCCAAAAGCAAAGCGATAACAGTCCTAAATCTAGCAGTTCGCTCGATCTTGGGAACACCTGCCAATGAGGATAAAAGCTTGTCGATATTTCGTTGGTCGGAGCGAGGTTCGCCGGCATATCTTCCGGAATACACCCCAGGTTCTCCTCCCAGTGCATCTACCTCCAGACCTGTATCATCGGCAAAACAATCTACTCCAAAATGATCTTTGACATAGCTGGCTTTTTGAAATGCATTAAATGCTAAAGTGTCACCAGTTTCGGGTAGCTCTGCGGTACAGCCAATCATTTCCAATGAAACAATTTCGATTTCTGAGCCAAGCGCCGCTTTTACTTCCTCTATTTTCTTTTGATTATTTGTCGCGAAACAGATTTTCATGGCGCAAAAATAGAATTTTATCCCAGTCCTATCACTTCATCCCATTCTAATCTAAGGCTGAGAGACAAAATCTTTTGACTGGGTAATTAGATTCACTTATTTTCGAGATTAATCTTCATCCCATGAAAAAAATAACTGTTTACTGCGGTTCCCGAAAAGGGAACTCTCCTGAATTTGAAACTGCTGCGCGAGCTTTGGCTCAAGAGATGATCAAAAGAGATCATTCCTTAATTTATGGGGCAGGAAGAGTTGGCTTAATGGGGGTCATCGCAGATGAAATGCTTTCGGGCAACAAAGAAGTTATCGGAATTATTCCCCAAAAACTGGTCGACAGGGAAGTTGCCCATCGAGGTTGTACCGAATTAATCATTGTAGAAACGATGCGAGATCGAAAGTGGCTGATGGCAGAGCAAGGGGATGGGTTTATTGCCATGCCAGGTGGTATCGGGACTTTGGAGGAATTGTTTGAGATCATGACCCTAAATCAATTGCATTACATCCAAAAGCCGCTGGGACTCTATAATGTAAATGGCTATTACGACAAACTGATTGAATTTTTGGACCATGGGATGGCTCAAGGATTTCTCTATCCTGAGCAAGAAGGATTATTGATTGTGTCATCAGATCCCGCCGAACTCTTAGATCGATTAGCAGCCTATCAACCAACAGGTAAATCCGATTGGTAAATAAAAAAGCTTCAAGGAAAGTACTGATTACCACCAAATTTTAGCTCATTTAACTTTCAAAAAGGCGAAGAAAAAAGATAAGTTTTGTACTTTTGTATGTCAATTTATTCCTAATGATCGAAAAAATCTTCCCCTTAGATAAAAACTACATCCTCAGACAAGCCCAATTTGTCCTTGAGGAGGAGTTGCTCGATCAAATGATTTATGAATTAAAGCGATCCTATACGTATATGTATAATCCGCTTTTATTGATGGATGAGACTTATACCAACATTTTAAATTCTTTCGAATTTCCCACAGATCGTGTACGGTTGATTTACCGTCAACTATGCGGGATCTATCGGTTCAAACATGGGGACAACCAATTAGAGCTTCTTTTTGACGGAAGAAATCATTTTGACAAGTTTAAAGAAGAGTGGGAAGCGGCTTTTATCGCTTACATTAAAGAGCTTGGTCAGCACGAGCAATATGTCAAGACCATGCTCCGAATGACGCTTTTATTTGATACTGAATCAAGAGCCGAATGGGCTGAAAATCACTGCAAAGCCTTTATCAATCAATTTTTTGAATTGAAAGTAATCAAGCGACAAGGCGAATTGAAATTGAAAGCGGTTTAAATCAACCGCTATTTTTTTGCTTTATTCAACTAACTATCCCTTATTAGTCCTAATAAATTTTATATGAGACTGATTTCCCAATCATTTTTAATAGGCCTAGTTTTGATTTTGTTTTCCTCTTGTGCCAAAAACATCCTTGACCTAGACAAGCAAAAACCCGAGATAATTGCTGCAAGGCAATGGGTCCAACAAAACCAAGATGATCTTGATGAAAAGGCCTTGCAAACTAAATCAGCATACCTCGATGCCAAATTCTTAGAGCGAACAATTCTTTGGGAGGATGCAGTGGAAAAAACAGATTCAAAAACCCGAACAGTTATTGAAGTGCCAGTAACCTATCCAAATGGTATGGCTTTCGGAGTGACTGGAACTAACCCACCGCCAAAATCAATCAGGACTTCTCTAATTCTTGTAAAAATTGGCCCAGCTAACTATGTCCCTTATTTTTTGAAAGTTTATTCTGATGATCCTTCGCATGTATTCGATAGATCCAATTTTTTCGATGTGGGCTATCTAAATATCCCTGAAGATTTTTCAGGCGAATTCAATATTTATAATTGGGACGAATCCTGGCAAGGATCAAGTGTCTATAAAGAAGGAAAGCAAAGTGGGAACAGGGTCCCTAAAAAGCAGCAAAATTAATGAGGATTTGATCCTGAATTAATCTCCAAGTTTCTTAAATCAGGCAATCTGCCGACTGCCCACTGGCGACTGCTGACTGCTAACTGCTCCCAATAATTATCGGGACTGTCCCTCTCCCCACTCCGTATGGAATATTCCATCCCGATCGATTCGCTCATAGGTATGAGATCCGAAATGATCGCGCTGAGCTTGGATCAGGTTTAATGGCAATTTGGAAGAAGTATAGGCATCAAAATAACTCAATGCAGAGGCAAGCCCAGGAACTGGGATTCCACTTTTTGCTGCATAAGCCACTACCTCACGCA